>JBBSOP010000147.1:0-10039 GCA_038259655.1 Chroococcales cyanobacterium | reverse complement strand
TATCACGGTTGGCTGTTTGCTGCGACAAATCCCCCTTCTGGTCGTACTTTATTGGTTTCGCATTTAGAAGCTAGTTTGGAAGTATCTGGGCAAGTTATGGCTTTAGGTACAAACTTTTGGGGAAACGGTAAAATTGAGCCGACAGGTTACAAACTGCTGCGCTCTTTTGATGTTAACCCAGTTCCCAAATGGATTTGGAGTGATAATCACTGGCAGTTAAGCAGACAATTGGTCATGCCTTATGGTTGTCAACAAAGTAGGGAATGGGGAATAGAAAATCAAGAAAAGAGTGAAAATTCCTACTTTCATTTACGTCATCGAATTTTGATAAATTATCGCTATGAGGGAAGTAGTACAGCGATTTTAAGACTGCGACTGTTAATTTGCGATCGCGACTTTCATCACCAGCAAATTGCTAACCCAGGCTTACAGTTTTCACAATTGCTCGGTCAACAGCAAGTTTGTTTGCAAGCAATTATTTCTGGAAGCTTCGGGACACCGTGGCACTTACGCTGGACGCAAGGAGAATATCAAGCTGATGGAGTTTGGTACTGGAATTATGGTTTACCAGAAGAGACACAGCGCGGACTAGGCGATCGCGAAGATCTCTACAGCCCTGGTTATTTGACCGTCACTCTCCAGCCAGGAGACGCAGTGACTTTAGAAGCACGCATGGGTTTTCCAGATCCCCAGCAAGATATCCTCACCCCTGAAACCTTTACAGAAGCCGTAGATACCGAGCAAGAAAGGCTCTCCCAGATTTTTGGATGGGGAGGGGAACAAGGGGAGGCAGGGGAAGTAGGGGAAGTAGGGGAGGCAGGGGAGGCAGGGAGAAAAGGAGAAAGAATTAATTTTTCTTCATCCCCCTTGCACCCTGCACCCTGCCCCAATTCCTCTTCTCAATGCCCACTTGCCCTGAGCGAAGCCGTTGGCGCGGCCTCTCGTAGAGACGGGATGCCCTAGTCGCCCATTTGGCAGCCATTATGAAGAGCAGGGGATCAATTTATTGTCTATCGGGCTTCAATTACTGGCCCGACAGTGATTGCTGGTTATCACTGGTTCAACGACTGGGGTCGTGATACGTTGATTGCTTTGCCAGGTTTGGCACTAGTAACCAAGCGTTTTGACTTAGCAAAAGGACTATTGCAAACTTTTGGGCGTTACTGTCAACAAGGACTAATTCCTAATGCTTTTCCTGATGCCGATGGGGAACCGTTTTACAACAGTATTGACGCAGCTCTGTGGTGGATTGAAACTTTAGGGCTTTACTTAGAAGCTACCCAAGACTGGCAGTTTTTAGCAGAGCAATTCTCTGTTGTGCAGCAAATTCATAAAGCGTTTGTGGGTGGTACACGCTTTAACATCCAAGTTGATGCCACTGATGGATTAGTTGGTTGGGATGCTGGCGGTGTAGCCCTCACCTGGATGGATGCAGTGGTTGGAGGAAAGCCTGTGACTCCTCGTCGCGGTAAGCCAGTAGAAATCAATGCATTGTGGTATTCTGCTTTGTGTTGGATGAGTCAATGGGCAGAACGATTGAGTCAACTGCAATTGGGCGATTCAGTACGTCTAGCAAAGCAAGCACAACGTTATGCTCAGCAAGCACAGCAGGTAACAGTTTCTCTGCAAAAGTTTTGGAATCCACAGTTAAATTATTTTTACGATACTATTGAGCCGGACGATCGCCGCAATTCTCAAATTCGTCCGAATGCAGTTTTGGCGCTATCCCTACATCATTGTGGGTTTTCACAGCGACAAGGGCTTTTAGTACTCGATTTGGCAACTGAGCGTTTACTTACTCCCTACGGTCTTCGCAGCCTTGATCCTGCCGATCCAGAATACATAGGCAAATATATAGGCAATTCAGAAGAACGCGATCGCGCTTATCATCAGGGTAGTGTTTGGGGCTGGTTGATTGGCCCTTTTATCCGCGCTTGGCAGCGTTTTTATCCCCAAGAGCAACTTCCCTTTAGTTGGCAACCCTTATTAGATCACCTGCTATATGATGCTTGTCTTGGCTCTGTTTCAGAAATTTTTGATGGCGATCCACCTCATGAACCTAAAGGTGCTGTGGCCCAAGCTTGGTCAGTGGCTGAAATTATCCGCCATTTGCCTCAGTCTGAGTTCTAGATAATAAACTTTAGTCTTTTAAAAATGGCTCAGGTCGGATTTGAACCAACGACCCCAGGCTTATGAGTCCCGTGCTCTAACCAACTGAGCTACTGAGCCAGATTTTTCAATCATTTGTTAATATAGCATAGACATTTCGTTATGACTAGCATCTGGGGAAAATATAAAAGAAGCGATCGCCAAGATCAAGAGTGATTAGTGAAAGATATTAACTTAGGAATAATGCAAAAGTTGAAATTTTTACCTTCTTTAATGACTGCACTAACAGCACTCACACTTACCAGTTGCAGCACTGCTAACACTGAACAGTATGAAGCTACAGCGCTCACCAGTTACACCTGGCAAGTTAAGTATGCCAATAACCTCACTAGTGAACCACAGCCTCGCATTGAAACCTTTGCTCAGACTTCAGTGTTGAATCAAAATGGAATAAAACCATTAGGAACAGTTATTGGGCCAGATGATCAAGGGCTATGGTGGCCTACTTTACCGCCGCGACCAAGTGTTGATGAAGTTGAACAACGCAAAAAACCTCAAGAAGAGGCAAGTAAGCCCGAATTATTGAAAAATGTCAAGTACCAAATCAGCTATGGAGTGGGTAATACAAAGAAGACGCTACCTACTAATTATGATGTTTATCGACAAGTAGTGAAAGCTTACCCGACACGAACTCCTTTGCAATTGACTTTAGGTGTTAATGATAATTCAGTTGAAAAAGCTGAACCTGTAGGCAAGTAGTAATAACACACTTTGGTTTCGCTCTTCAGAAAATACTGATGGGGTATAAACAAGTATAATTTACGCTCCAAATTTATAAATAATTCTGCAATTATATAACTAGAGTAGGATATTTAAACTTACCTGAGACAGTTACTTTTGGTAAGGATAAATTAAAGCTTGCCTATGCAAAGTATCTAAAAAATATTGTTCAATATCTCAAAGCGATCGCTGTTGTAAATTCAGGCTTGAAATTGCTACAGCGTTATATTTGTTGTGAATAATTTTGATTAAAATTAACGAAAAAAGTATAAATATGACAAAAAATATGTATCAAGTTCTGCAAAAAATGCATAACAAAATTTTAAAAAATATTGATGCAATTCCCTTATTGCAACATCAAACAGATCTTGCTGATTACACAGCTTTAGAAAACCACATTCCCAACTTACCTGTACTTTCAAAAAATGATTTTGATTTAGTCGAGACTATTAAACATGAAGGAGTTGTGATTACTTCATTAGAAAAACTGGGAGTTCCGTCTACTCCTCAATTACTTTATGCAGCACAGAATCTATTACCTAAAATACCGCAAAGTATTTCTGGTCATAAAAATGAATTTACTACTCATGCTACTTCACAACAAATAATGGAGTATCCAGAAATTTTCTTGTGGGGACTAGAACAACGTTTGCTAAATATTGTAGAAAATTATCTTGGTTTACCAGTAGCTTATCATGGTGCATATTTTCGTAGAGATCTCACTCATCAAGTAGAGCAAGGTTCTAGGCTATGGCATATAGATAAAGAAGACCGAAAGGTATTAAAAATAATAGTTTATTTAAATGATATTAGTGAAGAGACAGGCCCATTTCAATATGTGCCACTAACTTTAACTTCAACAATCGCTAAAACTTTGAAATATACGTCCGGCTATATTCGAGATAAGAATATGCAAGAACTAATATCTTTAGAGAATTATCAATCATGTACAGGAAATTCCGGCACAGTAATTTTTGCTGCTACTGGTAGTATATTTCATAGAGGCAAACAGCCTACAGCTTCAGATAGATTTGCTATATTTTTTGATTACACTTCTCGGCGACTAAGACAATCGTTTTATGGTAATTCATGCTTACCAAATGCTGATTTACAATTGTTGGCACAAAATCTTTCAGAACAACAGAAAAAGTGTCTTTTTTGGCAAGACAAACTTTAATACCAATTTGAAAAAATCATGTTACAGACGGGTAGTAGCATGTCTGTCTTAAAAGGATATTTGAAAAGTCTTCTTGTTAATGGCAAAACGTTTTAGATCTCCCTAAATCCACGCCACTGGCTACAAGTCGGCGGCACTTCCTACAAGTCGGGGAACCCGCCCAACGCAGTGGCTCCCCTTAAAAAGGGGGACTTTGATTTTAGTTCCCCCATTTTTAAGGGGGCTAGGGGGAATCAGTCAGTGCGTAAAATTACAGCCAACCACTTTTCAAACAACCTCTAAAAGGTTGGATTCAAAGAACCTAAAAAGTTACAAATAAAGATGTTTTATAATTACTTCAGGTAAAATAATAATCCAATTCCAGCGATCGCAATGATCACACCAACGATCGCTCTCCAACTAACTTTTTCACCCATACAAATAGCAATGGGAATGACAAATAATGGACTAGTTTGCATCAATGTTGTCGCAATTCCCACCGCTGTAAGTTTAATTGCTGTTTGTTGCAGCCAAATTCCTAAATAAGTTCCACAAGAAGCAGCAAAGAAACTCGTTAAAATTACTCGCCATGATTGCCAATAGGGATAAAATGATTTTGTTTCCTTGCCTTTAGAGAACAATATACAAATCAGAATCACCAACACACCTGCACTTAACCGCAATAAAGCAGCCCATAAAGGTGAAAGGCTGGTTGTAGCAAATGCGGCGCGAGATAAAATAGCCCCTGTAGCATTGGTAATTGCTGCTAAAAAACCAAAGCCGATTCCCCGCCAGATGTGCGTTGCAGAGCGATCGCTTGTACCGGGAACTCGTTCTGTCACTACCCAAGCTACTCCCAAAATCGTCAGTAAAATGCCACACCAAGCATTAAAATTTAACTGTTCTTGCAGAAAAATCATCGCTGCGATCGCTGTTACCGGAGGTGAAAGGGTTCCTATCAGTAAAACGCGACGCGCACCCAAATAATTTATAGCAGCCAGGAAAGCTGTATCGCCCAAACCAATACCTACTGCACCACTGAGAAATAAAAGACACAATGGTGTAAAAGCTAGATTTGGTAGGTATTCCTGAGTAATTACAATAGTCACAACAAGCAGGGCGATCGCAATCACCCCTTTAATTAAATTGAGTTGTAAAGGCCCAATACGTTGTCCTAGAAGTCCATACACTACCGAAGCGATCGCCCACAAACAAGCAGCCGATAAAGCTGCCACTTCACCTTGTCCAGAAGTAATTGAGAAAATTAAACAATTATTAAAAATAGATATGTCCCTGAATAATTGCCTGAAACTATTTAATAATATATCAAAATAATTACATAAATATTAGCACTCTACCCTCGCAAGTGCTAACTATTGAATAAAATTTAATTCTGATGACATAGACCAAAATCATCCTTTTTTAGCTCAATTTTTGGTATATTGTTAGACATAATATCTAAAAAAATTAAATCTTCTATATAGCTAACTAATAACTGGGAGGAATAAGATGAAATACACTTTTGACATTGTAGGAGTGTCTCCAGTTTGGCAATTCTTTCATACCCAACACCAAAGCCTGAAAAAAACCCAACATCAGGGAGTGGAATATTTAGGAACACATAAATGTACTTTAGACGCATTGATAAAATCTGTGGAACCTGTACCAGCCAAATGGGATTGGAATTTAGATCAAGTTGTAGATACAGTAGTTCAGTTTTGGTTGAATAACTCAGAAAGTATTCGTTATTGGAAAGAACGTTTAAATGATGCAGGTAAGGATAATTTACTTGTAGCCAGGGTGGCAGATATCACAGCTTTACAAGCTGAATTTGAATCTTTACTAAAAGAAAATTAGTAACTGCTACAAAATCAGTACACGGGTAGGGGTACAACATGTTGTACCCCTAAGATTATCTGTACCTCACTCATTTGCAATCTGCTGTATATATCTAAAGTCTGAGTCAACCCACCACCACAACGTCAAAAGACATAGTAACTATAAATTTGAGCGTATAAGTAGCAAGTGTTACATCAGCTATGGCAATATCAAGTTATTGAAACCAGCAGCAGTTAATTTATGAGTAATGCATTCATGACTATTGCTCTGCCAACATCCAGGGAAAACACAATCTAGAGGCAATTAGATCTAGGATTGAGTTAACAAACATTCAGTATAAAGATTTTCTAGCTGAAAGAGGACTCAAACAATGGAACTGACAACTGACAACGTGGAAACAGTTTTAGACGAGATGCGCCCTTATCTAATGTCTGATGGCGGCAATGTGGAACTTGTGGAGCTTGATGGCCCTATAGTCAAACTCCGCCTGCAAGGTGCTTGTGGTTCTTGTCCGAGTTCTGCAATGACCCTGAGAATGGGCATTGAACGCCGTCTGCGGGAAATGATTCCTGAAATTGCAGAAGTTGAGCAAGTAGTCTAGGAACTGGAAGGGGCTAGAAAAAGCAGGGGAAGCAGGGGAAGCAGGGGAGGCAGGGGAAGACAAGAGAGGAAAAGGTTAAAGGATGAGGAAACAAACCCTTTTCCCCTTACCTCTTTCCCTTTACCCTTCTTCTCTATGCCCCATGCCCCATGCTCTATGCCCCATTTCCAATGCCCAATACTTCATCATTTACTATGTCCCATCCACTCTACGTTGCTTTTATTTGGCATCAACATCAGCCGCTGTACAAATCTCCTGACAGCGGCGTTTCAGTTTCTTCTAGCCAAAAGTACCGCTTACCTTGGGTACGGTTGCATGGAACTAAAGATTATTTGGATTTAATCTTAATCCTTGAAAAGTATCCCAAATTACACCAAACGGTGAATTTAGTCCCATCGCTGATATTACAACTTGAAGATTACGTTGCTGGCACAGCTTTTGACCCTTACCTGACAGCTAGTTTGACACCCACTGAGCAATTAACTCAGCAACAACGAGAGTTTATTATCCAACATTTTTTTGATGCCAATCACCATACATTGATTGATCCCCATCCTCGTTATAGCGAGTTATATCAGCAAAAGCAGGATAAAGGGGAATCTTGGTGTTTAGCAAATTGGGAGTTGCCAGATTATAGTGATTTACTGGCTTGGCACAATTTAGCGTGGATTGATCCGTTATTTTGGGATGATCCGGAAATTGCAGCTTGGTTAAAACAGGGTCGGAATTTTAGTTTAAGCGATCGCCAACGCATTTATTCTAAACAGCGAGAAATTCTCAGTCGCATTATTCCTCAACACCGGAAAATGCAGGAAACTGGGCAACTGGAAGTTACCACTACGCCCTACACTCACCCAATTTTACCTTTATTAGCTGATACTAATTCTGGACGGGTAGCTGTGCCTTTAATGACACTGCCTAACTCCCAATTTCAATGGGCAGAAGATATTCCCCGTCACTTACGAAAAGCCTGGGATTTATATCAAGACCGATTTGGGCAGGAGCCTCGTGGTTTATGGCCTTCCGAACAATCAGTCAGCCCGGAAATTCTGCCGTATATTATTAAGCAAGGATTTAAGTGGATTTGCTCAGATGAAGCCGTCTTAGGATGGACAAAGAAACACTTTTTCCACCGGGATGGGGCGGGGAACGTTCAAGAACCAGAATTACTATATCAACCGTATCGTCTGGAAACTCCAGCAGGTGATTTGGCAATTGTGTTTCGGGATCACAGATTATCAGATTTGATTGGCTTTACTTATGGGGCAATGTCGCCCAAACAAGCAGCCGCAGATTTGGTGGGACATTTGCAAGCGATCGCTAAAATGCAAAGAGAGCATCCAAGTGAACAACCTTGGTTAGTCACTATCGCCTTGGATGGGGAAAATTGCTGGGAATTTTATCCCGAAGATGGCAAACCTTTCTTAGAAGCTTTATATCAAAACCTCAGCGACGAACCCCACCTGAAACTCGTCACCGTCTCAGAATTTATTGAACAATTTCCGCCTACTGCAACTATCCCCCAAGAACAACTACATAGCGGTTCTTGGGTGGATGGCAGCTTCACTACTTGGATTGGCGACCCTGCCAAAAATCGTGCTTGGGACTACCTCACACACGCTAGGGAAACCCTCGCCAAGCATCCCGAAGCGACAGAAGAAAACAACCCAGCAGCATGGGAAGCTTTATATGCCGCCGAGGGTTCTGACTGGTTCTGGTGGTTTGGGGAAGGACATTCCTCAAATCAAGATGCCATCTTCGACCAATTGTTTCGAGAACATTTGTTTGGCATTTACAAAGCTTTGAATGAACCTATACCGCCATATCTCAGACAACCGTTGGAGGTTCACGAAGCACGGGCAGACCATATCCCTGAAGGATTTATTCACCCTGTAATTGATGGCAAGGGTGATGAACAAGACTGGGACAAAGCTGGACGCATAGAAATCGGTGGGGCGCGAGGAACAATGCATAATAGCAGTGTTGTTCAGCGTCTTTGGTATGGACTCGATCACCTAAATTTTTATTTGCGGTTAGATTTTAAAAGTGGCGTTGCACCGGGTCAAGATTTACCAGCAAATTTGAATTTGCTGTGGTTTTATCCCAATAAAACCATGAATAACAGCCCAATTCCTCTAGCAGATGTACCTGATATAGCGCCAGTTAATTACCTGTTTCACCACCATTTAGAAATTAACTTGCTGACGCAATCGATTCAGTTTCGAGAAGCAGCAGAGCATTATCAATGGCATCCTCGTTTTAGTCGCGCTCAAGTAGCTTTCAATACTTGTTTAGAAGTAGCAGTACCGTGGGCAGATTTACAAGTTCCGCCAGATTATCCCCTACGCTTGACTTTAGTTTTGTCGGATGAAGGATGTTTCCGTAACTATTTGCCGGAAAGTACATTGATTCCGATTGACGTACCTTAGTACATAGCGAAATGAACTACCCAAACCTATTTCGTTGAGGGTGGGGACTTTCGCGTTACGTTAAATTTCTGCGTCCTTCTGTGTTTAAAAATACTACTTTTTCAACGCAGAGGAACGCAAATGTTGGCTTGAATATAGATTACAAAAATAAAGTCATTGTGAGCGATCGCCAAGCGTCTCGAAGATTATAAGTTCCGCCGAATTGGTAAAATTCTTACCTTTGCTTTTACTTCATCAACTGTTACCAAAGCACCCATTGCTAGTTCCTGCTGAAATTGACGCAAGGCATTGATAACTAAATTTCCTAACTGAGCTGGTAAAATATCTTGCGATCGCACTTGAATTACGCTGGGTGCATCAGCTTGAGTCATTGCCAGCAGTGTACCAAAATCTAAATCATGGGTGAAAACAATGTAGTCGCTTGTAAGCGCCCATGCCATGATTACTTTATCTGTAGCACTGGGATTACCAATTGTTGACCAGTGGACAGTTTCAAAACCCGCACTTTCCAAGACTGGAACCCAGTCAGGAGAAAGATTCATATCAAGTAAAATTTTCATGCCCAAGCAAGGGGTACTTCAATTTCTTCTACCCGCCATGCAGCATAAGCTAAGGCTTCATAAATATCCTCGCGTTCTAGATATGGGTAAGCTTTGAGAATATCTTCTGGGGTATGTCTTGCTGCCATTAAACCGACAATCGTGCCTACAGTAACACGCATGTCTCGAATGCAAGGTTTGCCACCCATGATTTCTGGGTTAAATGTGATTCGTTGTAATGCTTTCATGTGTAGGTTATGAATTTTGTTATTGTTGCTTGATCACATCCTAAACTTTCTGCAAGCGTAGACGCGTGGCGGTGAAGGGGTCAGAGTCTTGGCGGTTCCCGTCGAGTCTGAACCCCTGAACCCGCAGGGCTTGTGAATTGATTATTTTTAGCCAGCAGAGCATTTTTAATCGCTCTTTGATACTCGCTTCTGCGGCATATTTAACAGCTTTTTCTAATTTAAATTTGCAATCTCCTACCCATTAGACTTGTCCATAAAAGATAAAAAGCTTACTGTGAAAGCGTTCTACCAACTATCACTGGGATGAAACACTAATTATGGCTGAACGCAAGAATAAG
>JBBSOP010000146.1:0-10062 GCA_038259655.1 Chroococcales cyanobacterium | reverse complement strand
GCTGGCATGATTACAAATGTTCCCTAAGCTATCAATATCTCAAAGCAACGATGTAGTTGCCACAGGACAAGACTGAATTAAGAAGTGAGGAGATAGTAATGACAGATGTCCTAGAGAAATCAGTGCTACAACAACCACAAATTCGCGGAGTAATCGACAAGAATTTCAGACAGATGTTTGAAAATACTTGCCAAGCTCTTGAAGCGTTAGAGGGTAAAGGTTTAGAAGAAAAATCTTGGAACCGCGATCGCAATAATATCTGGACGGTTGGTGAGTGTCAAGAAAGCGCTATATATATTGATCGCGCTCTGCACAATGGCAACGTCTTAGAAAAAATAGGAGCCAACTATGTCGCCATAGAGGGCGAATTACCTCCTGGGATGTCTTTTCAGCAATCAGGGGCTTTGGACACGAAAAAAGCAGATCTCATAACTACTAACAAAGGCAATCGCTTCTTCGCCACAGGTTCTAGCTTTGTGATCCATCCTCATAACCCGATGGCCCCTACTGCCCATGTCAACTACCGCTATTTTCAGATTAATCATGACACCCAACCGATGTATTGGTGGTTTGGCGGCGGTGCAGACTTAACACCAGCTTACTTTTTTGAAGAAGATGCAGTGCATTTTCATCAAGTGCATAAAGAAGTTTGTGATCGGTACGACTTTTCTTATTACCCCCGCTTTAAAAAATCGTGTGACGAGTATTTCCACATTCCACATCGTGGTGAAAGCCGAGGCATTGGTGGAATTTTCTTTGATCATTTAAACCAAGGTAATCCCCAAGAACTGCTGGCGCTTGTAACTAATTGTGCTAATTCTTTCTTGTCTGCTTATATGCCAATTGTCGAAAGACGCAAAGATATGAACTTTACAGAGCAAAATAAGTACTGGCAACGTCTTGTGCGTGGACGTTATGTAGAGTTTATATTGTCGTGCGATCGCGGTCTGCGTTTTGGTCTGGCAAGCGGTATGGTTAAGCAACAAAGCGTGTTTAATTGTATGCCTCCTGCTGCTAGTTGGGAATATGACGATCAACCTGTCCCTGGTAGTCAAGAAGCAATGCTGAGAGAAGTACTAAAAAATCCTAGAGAGTGGCTATAAATTGCCTGATACGGATGATTTTTGATCACAAATAAATTGAGTAAACAAATCAGATAATTTTTGGCGGAATGAGGAAGAAAAAATTGCTAAGTTTTAGGCATTCCCAAACCACAAATATGTTGAGGAGCCGAACCGAAACATACAAACATCCGTTACATGAAATAGCAAACAGCTTTGCTGTCAAAAAGACAAGACGGCAAAGATATATAACAAGCGAACTCGAAATAGATCTTGTATTACTCTGTCTTAACTCTTGTAAGTACATACTTGTTTGGATAATTTGTCTTTGCTTATATTCCAGTATATGAAGATGAATTTCCAAATTATTCGTTAATTGTGAAAAGTGTGCAAACAGAGAATTATGAAAGTAGAAACTGATTTAGTTACAGGCAATTTACGAATGGAAGATATCATCAATATTGATGAATCTAAAGCCGCAACTCTATTTAAAAACAGATTTAAAAAATACAAAAGACTAGTAGAAGAGCTAGGTGAAGCCGCTGCTTTTGAAAAAATGATGGAAAAATATCCTCAACAGCAAAAAGCGCTGATGGGTACTTTCATAGATAACAATACTCTCGCTCAAGGTTTCAAGAAAGCGTCTCCTTTACTGGGACTGATGGGCTTTGTGATGGAAGTAGTAGATATTTCTCAAAATGGAACTGATGCGGCATTAGAAATTCAGAGAATTTGCCCAGTATTATCTATGGCTCAAGAATACGGTTTTAATAGTCCGTGTCGTGTCTTCTGTGAAATGGAACAAGAAGCAACTAGAAGAGCTTTTCCGGGGATGAAGGCTGCAATTTTAAGTAAACAATCAGAAGGTAACTGTGTTTGTGTATTTAAGTACGAAAGACCTATAAATCAGGTGATAGCATCAACTGCCCAAATATCAAATACTACTTCTCATTTAATAAATCGTTTCATGGAAACTATAGGACTAATTCCTAGCTTGGCTGGCATTGTTATCAAGATGCTGAAAATACGTATAGTAGGGATTTACAAGAAATAAATCGTCCCAAACAAATTAACCATAAAGAGCGCAAAGAACACAAAAAAAGCTTTAGTTTCGGTTCTAGATATTATTGATTTATAGCCATACTAAAACCTCTGATAACTCTCTCTGCATTCTCTGCGACTCTGCGGTTAATTTATTTTTAAAAATAATTTAGGACTGCTATATATGAAAAACATTCTCTCAGATTTAAACTATATCATTGAAGGTAAAGTTAGTAATACAAAAGCAGAATTAGAAGCTGTTTCTCATGACTTTGGTGGCATTATTCAAAAACAACCTCAAATAATTGTCCGTCCTCAGAATTGTACTGATGTTGCTAAAGCTATTAAATATGCTGCCAAGCAAGGATTAACTATTTCTTCAAGAGCAGCAGGACATACATTAAGTGGCCAATCTTTAAACCAAGATGGCATCCTCTTAGATATGAGGAATCTCAATCAAATTCATGAGTTCCATCCAGATAAACTTTGGTTTAAAGCTGATGCTGGCGTTACTTGGAAACAAGTAGTTGATACTTCAATACCATACGGTGTTGTTCCTCCTGTTCTTACAAATAACTTTGAAGTCACTTTAGGAGGAACCTTATCAGCAGGTGGTTTAGGTTTGAGTTCTTTTCGTTACGGTTCTCAAGCTGATAATTGTTTAGGTTTGGAAGTGGTAACTGGAACAGGAGATATAGTCTGGTGTACGCCAGAAAAAAATAGTGAACTTTTTAATCACGTTCTTTGCGGTTATGGTCAATTTGGCATCATTACCAAAGTACAAAATAGACTTAGAAGATATCGCCCTTTGACTCGTAGTTATTTTCTTTGTTACGACGATTTAGATATCCTTATGAATGATCAGCGGTTACTGACTTCAGAAGGCCGTATCGATGGTTTAGTATCTTTATTCTCTCCCTGTTTATTAGGAGCATCAAGGGCAAACGAAAATAAAATTAGACCTCTAATAAAGTGGTTCTATAGAATGCAAATTACTCTAGAAGTGGATTCTGTAAATGATATCAATGAGATAGAATTGCTCTCTAGCTTGAATTTTTATCGCCACATTCACACTGAGGATCTAACTTTTAATAAGTTTATTCAACCAATAGCACAAGTATCTCATTCTGTAGATACTGCTAACCCTTGGATAGATGTGCTTTTGCCGGGATCAATGGCAAAAAAATATATAGATATTGTTCTCCAACATATACCTTCCTTCCTTGACTTTCGGACTGTACCCGTGGGTTCATTCTGCCTACTGAATCGCAATATGAAAATGCCCATGTTTCCTTTACCTGATGAAGATTTAGTTATTGGGTTAGGGCTATATCCTACTATCCCTAAATCTCAGGTTCAACATGTTATAGAAGAGTTAAATTTTCTGACTGACCTCGGTTTGCAAATGGGCGGCAAGAGATATATGGCTACCTGGGCAAATTTCGATTTACCACGATGGCGACTGCAATTTGGTGATTACTGGTCTAAAGTTAATGAAATTAAAAATAAATACGATCCTCATAAGATATTGAATCCTGGGTTTTTTAAGTATGAAGAGGTTACACAAAAAAATGAATCTCATGCATTATTATAGTCAGCCTGGATTTAATTATCTTTTGAGTAAAAATGTTACTGTTTACTGTTACGCTATATCTAAAAAAAATCCAGGTTGGTCTATTGCTGCTACATATAATTTAGATGGGAAAATGCTGACAACAGCACGACAATATCTGGGGAACGTACCAAAAAATATTGCTGAATACCATAGTATAATTTTGGGTTTGAAGAAATCTCAAGAATTAAGTTTTCGTGATGTCATGCTCTGTAGTAATAATCTACAAATTATCAATCAATTGCAAGGATTTAGTAAAATTGATGATTTGGATTTGATGCCACTTTATCAACAAGTCATTCTTCTCCTCAGTCGCTTTCAGTTTTATAAATTGGAGTATCGGTCTTGGTCTGAAATGAAAGTGATGTTTAGCACTTTTTTGGACATCATTGAAAAATAATTTTGGCGTTGTTGAATAAATGTATGAAAATCTCAATTACACAAAAGCATAAAAACACAGAAAAAATTAGTGATCCATTTTTATTTTCACCTAAACTTGGCTGGTTAGTTGCTTTGGGTCTTACTTGTATGGTGGGAATAGGAGTAGGAGTTTTATATTTAGCCCGTTTATCAGCTATGCCTAAAACAAAATTGGTAGCAGTTGCACAAGTTAACCAACCTGTAATTGCAAAAGTAAATGCATTGGGAAGATTGGAACCAGCAGGTGAAGTAATTAAAGTTTCTGCTCCTACTAATCCCAGCATTGGTAGCGGTAGCCGTGTCGTAAAATTGTTGGTAGATGAAGGCGATCAGGTACGAGCCGGACAGGTTATTGCTATTTTAGATAATCGCGATCGCTTGCAAGCAAATTTAATCGAAGCACAAAAGCAAGTTCAAGTTGCCCAATATCGTTTAGCTCAGGTTAAAGCAGGGGCAAAACCCGCAGAATTAGCAGCCATTCAAGCAAACGTAAGAAATCTACAAGCGCAGTTAGATGGTGAAATCCAAACCCAGTCAGCCACCATTGCTAGTATGAAAGCAGAATTGCAGAATGCAGATATCGAATTTAGTCGCAATCAAGCTCTTTATAATGAAGGAGCGATCGCATCTGCAACATTAGATAGTCGCAGATTAGCTCTGACAACTGCCCAAGAACAACTAAATAGCGCTAAAGCAAACTTAGAGCGCACAAAACGTACATTGACAGCGCAAATTCAAGAAGCCAAAGCCACCTGGGAAAAAACAGCCCAAGTACGTCCCACAGATGTAGCAACAGCACAGGCAGAAATAGATAGTGCTATGGCTACAGTTGGTAAAATGCGATCGGAATTGAAATTAGCCTACATCCGAGCGCCCCAAGCCGGTCAAATTCTGCGGATTCAAGCTCATCCCGGAGAAACAGTCGGCAATGAAGGAATTGTAGAACTTGGTCAAACCGACCAAATGTATGCGATCGCAGAAATTTACGAAAGTGATATTGCCAAGATTCGTCCTAGTCAACCTGCCAGTATTACCAGCCCCAGCAATGCCTTTGGTGGTAAATTAAACGGCACTGTTGCTCAAATTGGCTTAACAGTAGCAAAAAAAGACGTACTAGACAGCGATCCCACAGCAGCAACAGATGCCAGAGTAATTGAAGTCAAAATTCGTTTAGACAAAGCTGCTAGTCAAAAAGTAGCTCATTTGACTAATCTTCAGGTCAATGTCGAGATTGATACTAAGCTCCTTTGAGGTAAGCTTTGTGCCTTTGTGGTTCAAAAATTATTGTTTTACCACTAAGACACTAAGACACAAAGAAGAATACATTATCCTCTTTTTATATGTTTAAACACAAGATTCCATTAGCTTGGCTGCAATTAAAAAAGCAAAGAGGACGTTTTATTGTTGCTCTTTGCGGAATTACCTTTGCTAACTTTCTCATGTTGATGCAGTTGGGCTTTCAGTCTGCTTTATATGACAGCAATACACGCTTTCATGTACTTCTACAAACAGATTTAGTAATAGTTAGCCGTCAAGCACAAAATTTAGGACTTCTTAGTAGTTTTCCTCGGCGGCGTTTGTTTCAAGCTGCTAATTTATCCCAGGTTGAATCAGTCAATCCCTTATATATCCGCTTAGGAGTTTGGAAAAGTCTGGAAACTAAACTTGATGAATCAATTTTGGTGATCGGTTTCAACCCAGCCCAACCTGCATTTAACTTACCAGAAGTCAATAAAAATTTGGATTTAATTAAGTATCCAGATACATTGTTATTTGACCGTAACGCCAACGGAAAATATCAACAAGCGATCGCCTCTATAGCTGAAGGCAAAACTGTCACAACAGAACTGCAAGGACATAAAGTAACAATTGGGGGTTTATATGAAGTTGGTGCATCCTTTGTAGCTAACGCAAGTGTGATTACAAGTGACCAAAACTTTTTACGAATTTTTTCATCACAGTCAGCAGGTAAAGTCAATCTTGGTTTAATTAAGCTAAAACCTAATAGTGATACCAATGTAGTAGTTAAAGCATTGCGGTCTTATCTTACAGATGATGTAAAAGTTCTTACCCGTCAAGAATTTATTGATTTTGAAAAGAAATATTGGCAAGAAAGTGGTGCAATTGGTTTTATTTTTTCCTTGGGTGTCACAATCGGCTTTTTAGTTGGTGTAATTATTGTTTATCAAATTATTTATAGTGACGTGATGGATCACATTGCTGAATATGCCACATTAAAAGCAATGGGGTTTCGTAATAGATACTTATTAAATGTTGTATTTCAAGAAGCGTTAATTTTAGCTGTACTTGGTTATATTCCTGGCTGTTTGATTTCCTTTGGCATGTATACAGTAACTCGAAATGCTACAAAATTACCGCTGTTTATGACTACTGAGCGTGTCATTCAAGTTTTAATCTTGACGATTATTATGTGCATAATTTCTGGAGCGATCGCAATGCGAAAATTAAATGCAGCAGACCCAGCAGATATTTTTTGAAAATGTAATTAGGGTATTGGGCATCCCTTCGACTTCTCTGCGAGACGCTACGCGAACGCTCAGGGCAAGTTATATCTTCTTCTAATTTCTTTCCTCTGTGTTCTCTGCGTCTCTGCGGTTTATTTCCTAAAGTCTTTTTCACAAATCAGGTAGAACTGCTATATGCAAACAGCCCATAGACAGAACTCAAATCAATTGATGACTAATGATGCTGTAATTTCCGTCCGCGATATTAATCATTTTTTTGGTAAAGGCAGCTTACACAAACAAGTTTTACATAATATTAACTTAGATATTTATCCAGGTGAAATAGTAATTATGACTGGCCCTTCTGGGTCAGGAAAAACTACCTTATTATCATTGATTGGGGCATTGCGCTCTTGCCAACAAGGTAGTTTAAAAGTCATTGGTCAAGAACTCTGCAATACTAAACCAAACCAATTAATCGCAACACGGCGACAAATTGGGTACATTTTTCAAGGACATAATCTTTTAGATAGCTTAACAGCACGGCAAAACGTCGAGTTATCTTTGGAATTACACAATCATTTTTCTGGGAAAGCCAGACAGGCAAAAGCAATACGAATGCTACAAGCAGTAGGATTAGAAAATCAAGTTAACTCCTACCCAGAAAAATTATCTGGTGGTCAAAAACAAAGAGTAGCGATCGCCCGCGCCTTGGTAGCGAATCCTAAAATTATTCTTGCTGATGAACCGACAGCATCACTTGATAAGAAATCAGGACGGGATGTAGTGGAACTAATGCAAAATCTTGCCCAAGAACAAGGCTGTACTATCTTACTTGTTACCCATGACAATCGAATTTTAGATATTGCCCTTCGCATTATTTATATGGAAGACGGTTATTTAGTAGTTGATTGACCCTAGTACCGCAAGGCTTAAATAGGGATACGATTCTAAATAAGTGAAAAGCTTCTTTTATGAGCCTTTTGACTTTTGACATTTACGTAGCGGTACTAAGCATGATGGCATCCTTGACTTCCCGTATGCAGGCGATACAGTCGCCAATTATTCCCATAATCGGAGAACTGATTAAAAACTCTCCTGGAACTATATCTTTAGGGCAGGGTGTGGTTTCGTATAACCCACCACCAGAAGCACTGGAACTTTTGCCCAAATTCCTCGCCAAACCCACGAATAATTTATATCAAGCAGTGGAAGGTATTCCCCCTTTATTGGCAGCACTAACAAAAAAATTATCCACTTTTAACGGTATTGAAATCAACAGTGAAAACTGTATTGTAGTCACAGCAGGTAGCAATATGGGGTTTATGAATGCCATTTTGGCTATTACTTCCCCAGGCGATGAAATTATTCTCAATACACCTTATTATTTCAATCATGAAATGGCGATCGCAATGGCGGGTTGTCAAGCTGTATTAGTAGAAACAGACGAAAATTACCAACTACGTCCAGAAGCGATCGCTCAAGCAATTACACCAAAAACACGAGCGATCGTCACCATTTCACCTAATAATCCCACAGGAGTTGTCTATTCTCAAGCCGCATTACACCAAGTAAATCAAATTTGTGGCGAACTTGGCATTTACCATATTAGCGATGAAGCATACGAATATTTTACTTATAACCAAGTCAAACACGTTTCCCCTGCTGCATTTGCTGGCAGTAGTGAGTATACAATTTCCCTCTATAGCCTTTCTAAAGCTTATGGTTTTGCCAGTTGGCGTATTGGCTATATGGTAATTCCCCAACACCTGCTTGTGGCTGTTAAAAAAGTCCAGGATACAATTTTGATTTGTCCGCCAGTAATTTCTCAGTATGCAGCTTTAGGGGCATTGCAAGCAAAAGATGATTATTTAAAAGAAAATATTGGTGCGATTGCCGAAGTACGACAACTAGTAATAGCAGCCTTAAATGAACTAGAAAACTTATGTAGTGTTACTCCTGCCAATGGCGCTTTCTATTTTTTTCTTAAAGTTCACACTCAGATGGATGCTTTGGAATTAGTCAAAAGATTAATTCAAGAATATAAAGTAGCAGTGATTCCTGGTACAACCTTTGGTATGAACAATGGATGTTATCTGCGAGTTGCTTATGGTGCGTTACAAAAAAATACTGCTCAAGAAGGTATGAATAGGTTGGTACAAGGTCTGCAAATTATCCGGTAAGAGCCTTAAACACATTGAAATATTAATTATACTAATATTCAGCTTTTAGACTAAATTCGATTATCGACGTACCCAGCCGTTGATAGTAAAACGGCTATCGGCAAAAGCTTTAGAGGGACAAATCACAGGCAAAACTTCATGCATATATCGGCTGAGGAAAAACACAATACTGTTATTTAGTGGCTCTACTTTTTTATAAGACTCTGCATTTACATAAAAATTATTTTCAACTTTACTGTCGTAAATTATTAATTCACCCCCTGAAAAAGCCTTTGGTTGTTTATTAAAATAATAAACATAGGTTAGTTCTCTAGTAGCCGTTTCGGGGCTGCCATTATCATTATGAATTTTGTAATAGTTACCATCATTATGTGCTGTCAATTGACTTTCAATTTGAGATATCGCAAATGATGGTAGTCCTAACTTACTAATTACATCAATAATTACTTCCTGAATGCGCTTTACAATCAGGTCACTAAATTCGGGAAACGAATAGAGAACCATTGATCGGCGATAATCCTGATCTTTGGTGGAAGTGCTAGCGTCTACAAAATCTGACTCTTTGTCTAGAACATAGTTGATTAATTGCTCGTATTCTTTTGGCGAGAAGAAATTCTCTATTTGGATATAATTAGAATTTAAAATATCAATAGATGGTGGTTTTACTTCTTCTATTTGTTGTATCCACACAGGAGGTTCTGTCATTATACCTACAAGGCGATCGCTTGAAAAACACAAAGCAGAATGACCTTCATCTATGGGAATTTGAAATAAATTATGACTAGCAGATTCTTGGTTATAGGCACGAGCCACCACCGTTGTTAAAAGACTATGCAGTAAAGGTGCATCCGATTTTAAATAAACAGTGTATTGATAACCTCCGGCTAAAAGAAGCTGAACTTTAACATCTTTCGACTCAACTGGCGATGAAGTTAATTGCATATATTTTCCGTTATATAATGTTGATAACAGAGAAAAGCTTAAAAGCTATTCTTTCAGGCTAATACAGTACTTCTAAAATTAATTAATAACAATTTCAAAATTTAAAACCTCATACACTATTAGACTTTATTCACAAAATAAGTGTAATTACTGTATTAACGTGAGTTCGACGATTGGAAAAAACCCCGCTTCCATTCCTCTCCCCTGCAAGGAGGAGCCACTGCGTTGCGCGGGTTCCCCGCAGTGGCGTAGAGGCTTTAAAACCTTAGCTTTTCGTTTGTGGTTTAGTCTATTTAAGCCCCTCTCCGCGTCGGAGAGGGGTTGGGGTGAGGTTCATC
>JBBSOP010000145.1:0-10086 GCA_038259655.1 Chroococcales cyanobacterium | reverse complement strand
GGGCGGATGATTGACAGCAGATGGCAGCAATTTAATCTGGTGAGGAGAATTTTGTAATAAGGACTTAATTTCTTGTGAACTGAGCTTTTGCTGTTCGCTAGTAGTAACAGTACTCAGAGTTGAAGATGCCAAAATGTTCTCAACTCGCTTTTTTTCTTCTGTTCTATTTTTTAGCTGTAGGGTTGCAGTCTGCACATACCCATTGTCAACTTGCTCAGGTGAAGAATCATCTATAACTGGCAATGATTGAGAATTGTCCACTTTCTCATCAAGCGTAATTTGTTTATTTACAGGTGGTAGGGCTGGTGCAGCCATTGCAGTTAAGCTTTCAGGAAATTTGCTACAAATCAAGCGTTCAAATTCCATATTAAAGTGATAGGTAGCCTGACCCCGCCGCAGCCAAAAGGCTAAAATTTGCTGTACTGAAATTCCTTTATAGCGACCTTGATACAAGGCTTCAATTACTGCCAAATGTAACCAATCGATGGGGTATTGATTTTGCCAACGGTTAACTAGCTCACTGGCGCTGTGGCCACTGAGGTCAAAACTATAGTGAACTAATAAGGCTGCTGCCAATTCGGCAGAGGTTTCCGGGGCTGGTGTTGACATGGGACTATTGGCTTGTGGCAATAGGTATAAGTTTTCGACCCATCGCCTATAGCCTAACGTGTTTTTAGCTATAGGATTTGTTACCAAGAGTTTCCAGGTTGAGAACAAGTGTCCTTCATTCTACTTGGTCAATTGGTAGGTGTCGAAACAATATAGGGTGAATTAATATTTTGTGTTCGCTCAATAGCAACTAATGCCTGATAAACCATTGCTGCTACTTCGGCGCGTGTGGCTTCTCTTGCAGGTGCTAGCTGCTTGGGGTCTGGATAATTAACCACAATTTTTTGCTGTGTAGCACTCACCACAGCCTTCCGAGCATAATCAGGAATAGACTTATTATCGGTATATGTGAGTAGGGCATTGCTATCGGATGCTGGTAAAGCTAATCCGTTAACTAGAGAAACAATTACCTGTAGTCTTTGTACATTTTGATCGGGGCGGAAAGTGCGATCGCTAAATCCACTGACAAAGCCACCGCTAGCCGCAATTTGTAAGGCATTATAAGCCCAAAAGTCCTGGGGAACATCAGTAAAATCGGGGGCTGGGCGTTTAGCAATAGGGTTAAAAGCAACCGCTACTAAAGCTGCATACTGAGCGCGAGTCATGGGTTTATCTGGTTGGTAACTACCATCAGCAAAACCATGAGTTAAACTCATGCTGGCTAAGGCGCGAATAAATGCTTCTGCCCAATGTCCTTTAATGTCGGCAAAAGAAGCGATATCAGCATCAGGATTAACAATATATGGTGAAGCGATCGCTTTCTGTTGGCTATTGTTGACTAATGCTTGATAAATTAATGTTGCCACCTCCGCACGAGTTATATCCCGCAGAGGTTCTAATTTTTCTGTTTGGGGATAGTTGATAATTAATAGTTTTTGAGTAGCAGCTGCTATAGCATTGGTAGCGTAACTGGGAATTTGGGCGCGATCGCGGTATACACTTAAAACATTGGGATTACCTCCACTGAGTTTTAAACCATTAACAATAGATACTATTGCCTGTATCTTCGTCAAATTTTGCCCTGGCCGAAACGTTCCATCAGGAAAGCCACTAATAAAGCCCATTTCAGCAGCTTTGATAATGGCTGATGCTGCCCAAAAATCAGGTTTTATATCTGTAAATTTACTGAAATTATTTCTAGCGGGTAACTGAAAAGTTTTAGCAACCACAGCAGCATATTGAGCGCGAGTAATAGGAGCATCCGGGCCGAAAGTACCATCAGGGAAGCCGCTAATCGCACCTTTATTTACCAATGCTTCCACAAAAGCCGCAGCCCAATGTCCAATCAAGTCAGCAAAACTGGCACTACCTGATATGCTTGTGGGATTATTTTCGATAGCAGCAATAAAATCTATACGTCCCTTCACCTGGGCAGGATTGAGCTGATTACCTGCTGAAATTAGTTCCTGGGATGTGGCATTTTGTAAATCAAATTCGCCATTACCCTGAAAAATATTCCCCGCTGCATCTTGATTGCTGCCTAAATCAGGAACTGAGTTACCATTCACCAATAACCCACCTTGGGTATTGTTGATAATTAGATTATGACGCAGCACAGGTCGCGCATCACGAGAAAGAGCGATCGCTGAACGGTTATCTGATAATTTATTATTGGCGATTAAAGGAGCAGCAAAGTCACTAATTGCTATACCCAAAGGATTTTTAGCAAATACGTTTCGTAGCACTTCGCCTTTGCTATTGCGAGCCATCATCAAACCACTAGCTGCGTTCTGCACAAATACATTATCTAGAATTACAGGTTTAGCATTACCAGTTGTAAATACTCCTTCCCGACCACAGTTACTTAAAGTATTGTTAGTTACATTAGGGGCTGCTGACTCAATCCAAACACCAGTACCTTTTGCGACAGGATTAGTAATCGTCACACCCTTAATACTGGCATCACCTTGTAACAGCATTGTAATATTTTGCACACCAAAGCTAGGACTTTGATAGTCGCCACTTCCAGAAATCACAACTCCTGCACCTTTGTTGGCTTCGTTACCCACTAATACAATCCCCACAGGGATGATGAGTGGAAACACTTCGCCATTGGTGGTGCTGTAAGTTCCAGGCGTTAGCTGAATCGTTGCAGGTGTTTGAGCTGCTTTTAAGGCACGGGTAAGACTTTTAAAAGGACTCGACCGTGAACCAGCATTGGTATCATTCCCCGTTACAGGGTTGACATAGAGTGTGGCAACAAGGGTAGAGTTTACCATTGGTTGTTGGGATGCAATTGTTTAAATTATGACAGTCATAAACCACAATACTTGTAGCAGACTTTCGTAAAGTAGCACATAGGTAGCGGTGAATAGAAAAACTTGTGAAAATGGCTCAGATCCCCGACTTTTCAAAGAAGTTGGGGATCTTATTGTTCACGAGTGATTTAGGACTGCTATCTTTTTTATAGGTTTTAGATACAGATATTCAGATTAAATGTGTTCAAATTTTGATTTTTTGCCTACTCAAAATGCATCAATATGTTCAATCTTTGACTTTTCATTTAAACATTTACTAGCTTCTGGATACTAGGTAAAAATAAGCGATGGATAAATGTAATAAGATGCTGATTTTTATAAATAAAAAATGCTTATAAAGAAATAATAAACATCCAACAAATGTTATTCGCTGACAGAAAGATATTCGGTAAAAAAGCTAAAACCTTTATGACAACCAGTCGTAAAAACACGCCATGTTTGCCAATCAAAATTCTTCCCCAGCCAGTACCTTTGATATATCCTTAAAAAAATCACAGAGTTTGGTCAATTATGGTAACGATTTGCAGAAATTTGATGTTTCTCCACTAGTAAGTAGTAGTTCTTCTTCTTCAGCATTATCAACTGTGCCAATTCCCCAGTCTTTGGTAGGTGGAGCAAACCCCAACCCCAATCCTTACTTAACTAGTGCAGCAGTTAGTCCTGATTTCAACGCTGATGGTAAAGCGGACAAACTTTGGGTTAATACTCAAACTGGTGAAATTATAGTCCGGCTGATGGATGGTACTAAAGTCATGGAACAGGGTTCTTTAGGCCAATTTGATCTAGCTTCCTGGGATTACAAAATTGCTGATTTTAACAATGATGGCAAAACCGACTTCTTATTACGGAATAAGACGACTGGTGAAAACAACATTGCAATCATGGATGGTACTAAAGTTGCTAGTTTTGCTCCCTTGGACAAAGTTGATCCAGGTTGGACTTCTAGTATTGGAGATTTCGATGGCGATCGCAAGACCGATATCTTCTGGCATAATGCTCAAACAGGTCAGAACGCTATTTGGCAAATGGATGGCACAACAGTTGTTAGTGCAACAGTTCTAGATAATACAAGTACAACATTGACTCCTGCTATTGTTGATTTTGATGGTAATGGCAAGAGCGATATTTTCTGGCGTGATGAAACCACAGGTGAAAACAAAGTATGGTTTATGGATGGCACCCAGAAGAGTGAATTTTCTCTACAATCCCAAGACCCAGGCTGGAATTATACCCTGGGTGATTTCAACGGCGACCTTCAGACTGACATCCTCTGGAGAAACGCCCAAACAGGTGAGAACAAGATTTGGACAATGAATGGCATCCTCGTCACCGAAGGTGCTGTCAGCGCCCTTGATTCGTCCTGGACATCAAATATTGGCGACTTCAACGGAGACGGCAAGACTGACATCTTCTGGCACAATCAAACCACTGGCGAGAACACTGCTTGGTTGATGGATGGTACAACAGTTACTTCTGAAGCTTTCTTACCAAGTAATGACCCAGCCTTAACACCATCTTTTGGTGATTACAATGGCGATGGCAAGACTGATGTCTACTGGCGCGACCAGACATCAGGTGCTGACAAGATTTGGACTATGGATGGAACCAAAGCGGCTGAAACTCCCATCGCCGCAGAAGAACAACTGACTCCAGAGTGGTACACCACCTAAAAATCAGGTTTGTAACTTGTCTGATGATTTAATTGATTGTTTCTCAGCCCTGAACGGAACAAAATATTAAGGGGCTCTACCACTGAGAGTAGCAGGTATCCTCGAAGTATTTACCTCGTGAAAAATGCAAAATGCAAAATGCAAACAATAATTTTGCATTTTGCATTTTTTATGTTGATTCGGTCGGGTTCAAGAGGATTGTGATGTAGCGCTGATTTGAGTACGCTTTCCCAGTGCCACACAGACAATTATTCCTGTTGCAAAACTCAGTGTTGTGATTGTTAAATGCTCACCAAGAAATATAGCTGATGCCAGTATTGTCAGAAATGGTTGAAGAAGCTGAACTTGCCCAATACGTGCAACTCCGCCTAAAGATAGACCTTGATACCACGCAAAAAAACCAAGGAACATACTGAAAATGCTTAAATAAAGAAAACTTAGCACAGCAGCGGATGAAACTGATGAAAAATCAGACGGTGCGTGTTGCAATACAATCGGCAGCAGTACGGGTGTTGATAAGATCAAAGACCAACAGATGACTTGCCATGAGCCAAATGTGCGTGATAAGACTGCGCCCTCTGCATACCCTAAACCCGCAGCGCCGACTGCTCCTAGTAATGCCAGATCCGTTGACCGAATAGAGCCGCTACCTGATAATAGCGCGAAGACAATTACCAAGGCGCTACCCAAGCCTGCAAAGATCCAGAATCCCAAGGAGGGGCGCTCACCTGCCCGCCACACTCCACACAGAGCCGTTGAGAGAGGCAGTAGTCCTGTAATGACTGCTCCATAAGAAGCTGGTGCATCACGCATGGCGATCGCAGACAGCAAAGGAAACCCAATCACAACTCCAATAACGACGATCAAGAATTTAGGTAGAAATCTCAGAGGGGGAATGGTTTGACGTGTGACAACAAGTAAAATTAACGACAATCCTGCTGCAACGATCGCTCGACCCAAACCGACAAAAACCGGATCGAATCCTGAAACTGCAATTCGCGTTGCTGGTAAGCTAAGACTGAAAATTAGTACGCCTAAAAATCCATAGGCAAAACCCCTCAACTCTTTCTGTGACTGTAGATTTGTACTCATCACAAACTCATACTGCCTACTCCAGATTGTATTAAAACTTATAACTCAAAACCTGAATCACAGTACTTTCTGGTAATTTACCAGAGCTAATAGTAACAGTGTCACTATTACTGCGGCGGACTGTTAGACCTTGCATCAATGTTAAAAAGTCATCCAGTGGTGAGATATCACACGTAGACGCATCAGCAGCTTGTGTACGGTAGTGAGTTGGAATCACCAATTTGGGATTTAATACCTCTAATACTTGCTTTGCTTCCTGGGCATTGTAAGCTTTAGCGCTACCTCCTACCGGAATAAATACTACATCGGGACGACCCATAAGAATTTTTTGCTCAATGGAAATCGGTGCAGCAGCTCCCCCTAAGTGTAAAATATTAATTCCTGCTTGCTTCCAACTCCAGGCAGTATTTGTACCAAATTGTTTACCACCTTTGCGATCGTGGTCTATAGCAATTCCCTGGAATTTAATATCTTTAAACTCGTAAACTCCGGGTGCATAGACTAGCTTAGGATTCCCTGGTAATCCATCTACTACACCTTCATCTAGTAATTGACTGCTAATCAATACTAAATCTGCTGTAACTTTTGGCGGACGATAACCAGCAGTACAACCAACCGCCCGAAATGGATTGACGAGAATTTTTGCTCCGCCACCAGTAAACAAAAAGCAAGTATGACCTAACCACTGAACTGATAAACCGCTAGATTGTGCATCAGCTTCAGAGTGAGAACCCAATGTAGTAACTAAAGCTGTGACTAATCCTGCCCCAGCGTAGCCCATTAACTGTCGTCGTTTCATTAATTACTCTCTCGACTGTAATTGTTCCAGAAAGTTTCGTAGTAACAGCTTTCCTGAAGATGTCAGAACACTCTCTGGGTGAAACTGGACACCCTGAATGTGAGGATAGTTCCGATGTCGTACTCCCATAATCGTGCCATCTTCAACCCAAGCGGTAATTTCCAACACTTCGGGACAAGTCTCGCGGTCAATTACCAGACTATGATATCTAGTGGCAATCAGGGGATTTTCTAATCCCTGGAAAACCCCCACCCCAGTATGAGAAACTTGAGAAGTTTTACCATGCATTAACTCTGGAGCAGAAACGATTTTACCACCAAATACTTGACCAATACTTTGATGTCCCAAACATACGCCCAAAATTGGTAAATTTGACCCTAGCTGTTGAATCAAATCTAGGGATATTCCAGCATCTTCAGGACGACCAGGGCCAGGAGAAATTACTACCACTTCTGGATTTAATGCTTTAATTTCGTCTATGGATATTTTGTCGTTGCGAAAAACTCGAATATCCGATGCCACAGGGAACTCTGCCGCCAGTTCTCCCAAATACTGCACTAAATTATAAGTAAAGCTATCGTAATTATCGATGACTATAATCACAGCGAATCCTCCTGGTTTTGATTACAGATTAGAATTACTGTAAAGATCATCATTAATTACCTAAAATCATTAAGATATAAAAACTATACACGCTGTCTGACGTTTAAAGAAGACATCTAGAAAGTGTCTAGTCCACAAAAATATTATCAGAAAGGGTGGTACAACTAACTCTATAAATTTGATGTAATTAAAATTACTAATGGTGGAAGCAAGAGTATACCCGCAACCAATACTGCTACTAAAGCAGAGATCAGCACAGCGCCAGCAGCACAGTCTTTAGCAATTTTTGCTAAATCATGGTAGGTCTGTTTCACTGTTAAGTCTACAAGCGACTCGATAGCTGTATTCAGTAACTCTAATGCTAAAACTAAACCGCTGGTAATTCCAATGATAGCGATTTCTATAGCTTGCAGGTGTAAAAAAACGCTAAGAGCGATCGCTAAAGCACCAACAGTTATATGTATACGAAAGTTACGTTGAGTTTTAAAACTATAACTGATTCCAGCCCAGGCATATTTAAAGCTAACAAATAAATTAGAAGCAATTTGCCAGGAGAGTTCCCGTTCCTTTTTGACCACTGTTGGTAGGTGGTTTGGTGTAGATGGAGGGGAAACTTGATGGGACATAAGCTTAAAAATAGAATAATAGAGTAGGTAGACTGGGAATCTTTGCTGATTTTAATTGTGTAATAAACTTGAAGATAATTTTCTACAAAAGTATTATAAACACTTACAGACATAAAGATCTTTAATATTCTATGTCAATATCAATACCTATTGTCTCCAGTAATATTACTTGCTGTTTGAGCATTTTAATTAAACTTTCCTCATCTGGATGATCCCAGCCCAAAAGATGAAGTAGTCCGTGGGCAGCTAACCAAGCTAACTCGGTTAGCAAACTATGTTCTTGCTGTTGAGCTTGGCGTTGTGCCGTATTCACCGAAACAACAATATCACCTAGATACAATTCTTCAGCAATCATTTCCGGACTTTGAGGAAAGTCTACCTCTAAAGCGGCAAAGGCTAAAACGTCTGTTGGCTTATTTTGATGGCGGTATTCGCTATTCAGTTTTTGAATTTCTGTGTCGTCTGTAAACCGTAACCCTATTTCATAACTTGGTGCTGGCGGAAGATGAGGCTGAAGAATTTCCAACCAGCGGTTAAACCAGTTTTCCCAAATTTCAGGAATAATACGGTCATCAGTATCCCCAAAATTTAAAGATTCTTTTGGGGACGACTCGTGAAAAAAATCCTGTACGTCAAGTTCAACTCGCACCAATTGCAAACTCTCCTAGGTGCTGGGAATTTTGATTTATTTACGCTGCGCGGAAATCGAGTTTCGACTGCGCTCAACTGCCGCGAAGTCGAGATTCAACTGCCGCTTGTCGAAGTGTTGCTTTTTATATCAGCGAGTTAGGTAAGCAAGACCTACAAGAACAGCTAAAAGCCCTATAGCAGTCAGGCCAAAGTGTTTCATGGAAGTACCACCCTTCCGTACCATGTTTCGCATGGCAAGTTTGATATAGCTAGGTTTCGGTTCTGTTGTCGGAGAGTTGCTCATAATGATTTGATTACAAACTCTTACATTATAAATTTAACAGCTTGTCTAAGATTTTATGGCATTTTGGGGCATGGGGCATGGGAAAGAGGAATTGGGGATAAGGAGAATTGGAGAAAGAACTCTCTCTGTCTCCTTGTCTCCCCTGCTCCCTGCTCCCTGCTCCCCCCTGCTCTCCCTAAGTGGGAGTGCTTTCTACAAGCTGGTTTTCTTGCCGCAGATAGGCTTGGATGAAAGGATCTAGGTCTCCGTCCATGACATCGGCGATCGCAGTTGTTTCTATATTTGTCCGTAAATCTTTTACCATCTGGTAAGGATGAAATACATAGTTACGGATTTGGTTGCCCCAAGAAGCTTCTACTATATCACCGCGAATTTCGGCAATTTCTTGGGCTTTTTGTTCTTTAGCGATGACTAATAGTTTGGCTTTGAGACGAGCTAGGGCTTTATCTTTATTTTGCAGCTGCGATCGCTCTTCTGTACAACGCACAGCTAAACCAGTGGGAATGTGAACAATTCGCACTGCTGTTTCTACTTTGTTGACGTTCTGCCCACCTTTACCACCAGCTCTAGATGTGGTAATTTCCAAATCCGTTTCTGGAATATCTAACTGTACAGAGTTATCGATTTGCGGCATTACTTCCACCCCAGCAAAACTAGTTTGCCGCTTACCATTGGCATTAAAAGGCGAAATCCGTACTAAGCGGTGTGTGCCTGCTTCTGAGCGTAAGTAACCATAAGCATAGCGACCAGTAATTTCTAGGGTTGCTGATTTAATCCCCGCTTCATCACCTTCGGACTCTTCAGCTAAACTGACTTTGTAACCTTGATCTTCTGCCCAACGGGTGTACATCCGCAACAGCATAAATGCCCAGTCTTGAGCATCTGTACCACCAGCACCAGCGTTAATTGTCAGCACTGCCCCTTCATTGTCGTAGGGTCCAGAAAGCAACTGTTGTAACTCCCACTGGTCAAGGTCACGATTGAGCTTGGTAATGGTAGATTCCGCTTCTTGCAATAATGCCTCGTCGGTCTCTAACTCTAATAACTCAACAACTGCCTTAGTATCTTCTAAATTGGCGCGCCATTGATGATATTGTTCTAAGTGAGCTTTGAGATCGTTAAGTTCTTGTAACGTTTGTTGGGCTTGGGTTTGGTCTTCCCAAAATTCTGGTTGTGCTGCTATTTGTTCTAAGTCTTGAATTTTGGCAGTCAGTGCAGGTATGTCAAAGATAGTCCTGGGCTGTACCCAGACGACCGGACAATGTTTCGATTTCGCGTTTGAGTTCTAAAACGTCCATGTTGCTTGTTAAAAAAATCGCGCTCTGGATTGATTTTAATAGATTACTTGATTTTTATCGCTAATTGTGTACAGTACCAAAAAATTAACTACCCATCTTTAACCAACTAAAAACTTGATTAAAAGATAGTGGCAGTTGAATTTCTGGTAAAACAGGTAAATTATCTTCTGCTTGTAGTAAATGTGGTTGTTTACATG
>JBBSOP010000144.1:0-10094 GCA_038259655.1 Chroococcales cyanobacterium | reverse complement strand
TAAGACTGCCGTTGGGATACAATCTCTGGAATTGAGCCAACATAATACTGCCACCAATCTAAGTCTGCTGAATAATGAGGTTGATGCTAACTGTCTGCCCCAGTGACAGATTGCCCCTGTTTTGATGTCTTCTCCCATCCCAGTTACAAATAAAGCTTTACTGAATGTGCAACCATATTGGGAGATGACAAACCTTGCCCACAGTGTATCTATGGAGGTATTTTAATTTTAACTGTGTCCTGATTGTAGCAGTAGCGATATGTTGAGCCAATTTTTGACTTTTGTTGAATAACTCTTAGGACTTACGCATTAGTCACAAAAGAATAAAACCGCAGAGGCAAGGCAGCGCGTTGGGGAGACAGCGCCGTGGTGAGGCAGTCCGGTCTTGGGGGTTTCCCCCATGAGGAACTGCCGAAAGGGTTTCCCGACTTGAGGCGACTGTCGTCGGCTTTGCCGACTTGTAGCGACTGCCGCGCAGAGGACACAGAGGAATAGAGTTTGAGAGATATTTTGCGTAAGTCCTGACTCTATTAGTCTTTAAAATTATGCGCGTCTTCCTATCCCCGCGTCATTCCTCAATCGTCAATTTCAGGTTGTCCGAGTACTAGGTGGTTTCACCTTCAATGCTATACTGATTACCCAATTCTATATCCGGAACTATTTCCTGGAAGTACGCTCTAAATCTACAATAATGGAGATAAGGTTCGCCCTCACTGTTTGTTAAGCTGCTTATCTAATTGTTACCGATTCTACATGTGGCGAAATTAGGTTGATCAGCAGTTTCTCTTAGTTAAAAATCAGAGTCTAATGGCGTAAAAGTACCTTCAAGCTAGACAATCAAACACTTGTGGTTTCCCCTGATAGCGCTTTTGGGCAGCGTGGAGAGTTACACTAACCTAGCCTCTCAAAAACCCTTCGCGTAATTACCTAGTGGGGCAAAATTACAATCAGGTGTACTGTTTTAGTTTGCTTAGGTGAAGAGACTTAAATGCAGGCGAACTCTGAGATTGTCGTGCAGTGAGAATTCTTAGGTTGGTTTCCTTGCTTAGAACAAGAACCCTGCCTCAGAACAAGTCGTTTCAACCTAGTACTACAGTGCGGCGTAAAAAAAGCTACCCTTCCAAACAGTTAAAAAGTTATAAGTCTTTTGACTTTTGACTTTTGACCCTTCGACTACGCTCAGGATCAAGGCTGAGTTTCGACTGCGCTCAACTGCCGCGAAGCCGAAGCCTTGACTTCCGCGCAGCGGTACTAGTGTCTGTAAGCCATGAGGTCTACAGAAAAGAACCAGATTAAACCAAAAATGATGTTTTGACTAAAGGTCGGTTCACTGCATGGAATTTTCAATCGCTACACTCCTAGCCAATTTCACGGATGATAAATTGGTAGCTCGTAAAGTTTTAGAAAAGAAACTTGGTTGCGAGGACGAAAACAGTTTACAAAAACTTCACATTGCCTTAGAAGTACTAGAAAAAATTGGAATTTTGGTCAAAGAACGTGGTAAATATCGCCGCGTTACAGAAGAGGGTACAATCGAAGCCAAACTTCGGTGTTCTAGTAAAGGCTTTTGCTTTGCCATTCAAGATGTGGAAGGAGCCGAGGATATTTATATCCGCGAAAGTCACTTGAGTAATGCTTGGAATGGCGATCGCGTTTTGGTAAGAGTTCTTAAAGAAGGTAGTCGCCGTCGTTCTCCAGAAGGAGAAGTCAAGCTGATTCTAGAACGTTCTAATCACACTTTATTAGCTCGGATTAAGCAGATAGAAGGTGGTTTTCGAGCAGTGCCTTTGGACGATCGCTTGCTGTTTGAGTTGAAAATTCAAACCAACGGCATGAAATTAGAAGAAGCCCTCGATCACCTAGCTCATGTAGAAGTCTTGCGTTACCCTCTAGCACAATATCCCCCATTAGGTCGGGTAGTGCAAATCCTGGGTAGCGATGCCGAAGCTGCTGCTGATATCGATTTAGTTACATGTAAACACGATTTATCCCGCAATTTCCCAGAGGCAGTTTTAGAAGCAGCAGCTAAGTTACCTAAAAGACTACTAAAAGCAGATCTGAAAAACAAGCTAGATTTACGTAATTTATTTACCGTCACGATCGCCGGAATCAACGGCGATCTCAAAGCAGTAGAAAATGCTTTCAGCTTAGAAACAACTGCTTCTGGTAATTGGCGTTTAGGCTTTCATATTGCTGATGTTTCTCATTATGTACAACCTGACGAACATCTAGATAGAGAAGCCTTTAAACGGGGTAAATCGGTGTATTTGGGAGAATTAGTACTGCCAATGCTGCCTGAAGCTGTAGCAGAACGCTGTTCTTTATTACCCGGAAGCGATCGCCTAGCCATCTCGTTTTTAATCACCATTAATCCCCAATCGGGAGAAGTCTTAGATTGGGAAATTCAACCTAGTGTGATTAATGTAGACACCGCCCTCAGCAGACAAAAAGCCGAAACAATTCTCACCGAGGAATCTGCAAATGCATCTGAACAAGTAGTGCAACTGATGCAAGACTTAGAAAAATTGCAAAAAGCAGTCAAGCAGATGCGTTTAGCTCGTGGAAGCTTGCAGTTGAATTTGCCCGCTAGCCAAAATCCTTATCATGATGAGGGAATTTTGGGGGCTGTAGTGGTAAATGATTTACCTGTGCGATCGCTCTTAACAGAATTGGTACTGTTGGTTAACGAACTCATGGCTAACCACTTGAGCGCCTTAGGTATTCCTGCTATTTGGCGAGTTCAAGGCACGCCCGATTCTGAAGATGTCCAAGAAATGCTGAAGTTGGCGATCAATTTAGGTGTAGAACTATCACTAGAACCGGAAGTAGAGATCCAACCCCTAGATTATCAGCACTTAACTAGGGCTTTTGCCGAATCGCCATCGGAGCAAGTTCTGACATATTTGTTACAAGATACACTGAAGCCATCTACGTACAGCACTACCAAAGGAATGCACTTTGGTTTGGCACTAGAGCAATACACTCACTGTAGTTCTCCCTTGCGGCGCTACCCAGATTTACTGATGCAGCGTGTATGTTATAAGCTCGTAGAACATGGACGCGATCGCCGCAATACCCGTGTAAAAGAGCGAGTTAACCTGCGCCACTCCTCCTCTCACACAGAAATTAACTGGAATGTTTTACCTCCAGAACTGCAACAAGAAATCCAAACTGATTTGAATCGGGTAATTATTCAAATCAACGATAGAGAAAAAGAAGTTCAAGAAGCGGAAGCCGATTTAGCCGGATTGCAAAAAGCCCAATTAATGAAACAACGCATTGGGCAAGTGTTTCAAGGCGTAATTACTGGTGTTCAATCTTATGGTTTCTTTGTAGAAATTGAAGTACCAGCAGCAGAAACAAAGACCGATAGCAATCCTGGTGTACCTTTACGGGTAGAAGGACTGGTACATGTCAGTTCTCTCAAAGATGATTGGTATGAATACCGCGCTCGACAACAGGCACTATTTGGCCGCAAAAATCGTGCTTCTTATAGACTAGGCGATCGCGTCGCTGTACAAGTTAAAAGCGTCGATTACTATCGCCAGCAAATTGATTTAGTCACTGTCGGTAGCGATGGTATTCCTAAAGGATCGACTGTCACTGATCTCAATGACGACGATGTATCAGAAGATATCTACTTAGAGGATATGGAGTCTGACGATTTAGAATCTTATACTGACGACGAATAAAAAGGACTGGGGACTAGTGGTCTGTCCCATTATTGAGAAGCTGCGAGATCCCTAACTTCTTCAAGAAGTCGGGGATCTGATTACCATCAGTTATCAAATTTAATGCGATGAATTACTAGAGACTAAGGACTAGGGATTTTTAAGAGGATAAGGGACAAGGAGAAAGACTTAATTGAAACTTACCCTCTACTTTTTTGCTTCTTCTATCTCAATACTCAGTACCTAATCGACAACAATACTCAGTACGCAATCTCTGATTTCTAATCCCTAATAAAATCGCGTGTCACATCATCCCAATCCTTTGATATTAGGCATAACAGGTGCATCTGGTCTAATTTATGCTGTTCGCGCTCTCAAATATCTGCTCGCAGCTGATTATGAGATTGAGCTAGTTGCCTCTAAATCAACATACATGGTTTGGCAAGCAGAACAGGATACTCGAATGCCAGCAGAACCAACTGCTCAAGAGCAATTCTGGCGAGAACAAGCTGGAGTCCCTCTTGGAGGTAAACTCATCTGTCATCCTTGGAGTGATGTCGGAGCTGGAATTGCTAGTGGTTCCTTTCGCACCCTGGGGATGATTATTATGCCATGTAGCATGAGTACCGTAGCCAAGCTAGCAATCGGCTTGAGTTCCGACTTACTAGAACGAGCAGCCGATGTTCAGCTTAAAGAAGGACGCAAACTGGTTATCGTTCCTCGTGAAACACCTTTTAGCCTGATTCATTTACGAAATTTAACTACTTTAGCAGAAGCCGGAGTTAGAGTTGTCCCTGCTATTCCGGCTTGGTATCACAATCCTCAAACCATTGAGGATTTAGTTGATTTTGTAGTTGCCCGTGCTTTAGATCAGCTCGATATTGATTGCATCCCTATTCAGCGTTGGCAAGGAAGGAAGTAAAAAGGTAAAAGTAAAAAGGTAAAAGTAAAGATAGAGTCACTTTTACCTTTTAATTTTTTTATGGCTGTAATTCGCTTAATTTTATTAGTAGCTGTACTGGGAGGACTAACACTGTTGTTAGTTCAAAATTGGTCGCCTGTTTTATCGCTAGTGTTTTTGGGGATGCGAACTCAACCATTACCACTAGCAATGTGGATTTTGTTCAGTACTGCCACCGGAGCTTTTACGTCTTTCTTAATCAGTACCTTGTTCAAATTATCAAATTACTTTGGGGGGCAACAACGTCAAACTCCTTCAAAGTCACCGACGACTCCACCTCGTGCAAAAGCCAACCGCCGCGAAGAATCTACATCTCCCCCTTTTAGTCCGCCACCGCAAACTGGTAGAACAGAGTACGCTGCTAGTGAAGAATTTAATGATTGGGAGACAAAAAACAATACAAATGATGATTGGGACTTAGATGAACAGCCCTCAGAAGCACCTACCCCTAATCCTAAAACTCAACCGTTTCAAGACTCTCAAACTTACGAACGTCAACAAGAGCCTAAAAGTGGTTCTCAGTCTGGCTCAGTCTACTCTTACAGCTACCGCGAACCCAAAAATACTGCGGTGGGAAAAACAGAATCCGTCTACGATGCTGATTACCGGGTAATTATTCCCCCTTTTCAACAACCAGCCAATAATCAAGCTGATAATAGCGATGATGATGACTGGGAATTTTTTGAGGACGAAGATTTTGCAGATGAAGACAAGCGTCCTCGATAAAATGACTAGTACCGCTGTGCGGAAGTCAAGGCTTCGGCTTCGCTCAGCCTTGACCCTGAGCGTAGTCGAAGGGTCAAAAGTCAAAAGAATTATATTCCGGGTTTTTGCGGCATTTTGAATGGTTTATTTACGCCGTGTTGTACTAGCCATAAATTAAGTTCAACTTTGTTTACCTATGCCCCATGCCCCATAAATTATCTGATACTACACCTTTCACGGGACTCTTGCCTGACTTTACCGTTCATGGCAGCTTCTTGCAAAGTCATGAAAGCATTTAAATCTTCTAAGTCATATCGGGTAGTCAACAGATGCCGTAATTGGTTTTCTGCCTCAACCGTTAAATAGCCAGTTGTCAAAGCCTGTTGCACAACGTCACGAATTCGAGTCATGGTTGATGCCTCTTACATACCACATTAATTGTTTGGTCTTACTCCGGTGGAATATGCAGTAGTTTTTGTGCTTAAGCTTTCAAGTTACTGAACTTTTTGGGAAAATAATCAGAGAACTGGTCATTTTTTACACCTTTATCTACAAAGTTTTATTGATTAAAGCTTGACTTATCAAACATTTTAGAAGTTTAGATACTGTGCTGTTAAAACACAATATTATGTACAACTAAATCCACATACCAGAGTAAAGAGTCCCGTTAGTTTGTATTGACAGAATTTGTTTGATTAAAGTTTCAAACAAGCTTGATGAAATTTCCATTAAGCCAACGATACCTAAGCAGCAATTGCCAAATCACCTAACGAAAGTTATTAAATTCGTTATAAGTTCATCTTTTATTTATTCTGATTTCATCGAAGAATCGTTAGGATCTTGCCTGAGTTAGATTAAATGGCGATCGCTACGTTTTGCCCCTTCCCTAGAGGAGATATTGAATCAACTCATTGAGACTTTATCTCCACAGCCAGATCCAAAAATTGCTCAAACAGCAGAAAGCAAATGTTCACTGCTTAAAACTAACTGCCTTAAATGAACCAGAAAGACTCTTAATTCTTAAAAAGAAAATCTGATTAATGTATCACAAAATACATTTAAAGTATTGATTGACTGGTACGTAGGCAACCCATTCTTTTTGAAATTAATTGCTAGCGGTATTCAAGAATTATTTGACGGCAATATTCATGAGTTTCTCGAACAGGGAACTGTAGTTTTTGGTGACATCAGAGCGATTTTAGATCAGCAGTTCAATCGCTTGTCTTTGCTAGAAAAGCATATACTTTACTTGTTAGCGGTTAATCAAAACATTGTTTCTGTGGGAGAATTGCAACAGAATAATATACCAGGGTTGTCGCCACGGCTGTCGCAAAGATTAATATTAGAGGCTATAGAGTTATTACAAAGGCGATCTCTAATCGAGAAGGCTTAGCCTAAGCTGATTGAAAGGCAAGCATCTAGCTTTTATTTAAACAAAGTGTTGATAGAGTATATAATTGAGCGTCTAATAGAAGAAAATTTTAAACTAACTGAAGAACAAGAAAGCTATCTATAGCAGTTGTCAAGTAGGTTAGGACAAAAACTAAACTTATAATTTATCGCTGGAGTGGAGTGACTAGTGAGCAGTTTATTACAAGGAGTAAATCTATACTTAATTGGGATGATGGGCGCTGGTAAAACTACGGTAGGACAGTTACTAGCAAAACAATTAAGTTATGGATTTGTAGATACTGATAATGTAATTGCTCAAGCAGCAGGAAGATCTATTAATCAAATATTTGCTGAAGAAGGCGAAGCAGCGTTTCGTCAGTTAGAAAGTGACGTACTCGCCCAAGTTTGTGCTTATACAAGATTAACTATAGCCACAGGCGGGGGAATTATCCTGCGGCGAGAAAACTGGAGTTACCTGCATCACGGTTTGATTGTATGGCTAGATGTGCCAGTAGAGCTAATCTACAACCGTTTGGCAGAAGATACTACAAGACCATTGTTGCAAGATGTTGATCCTCAAGGCAAACTGCGATCGCTCCTCATAGAACGTACACCACTTTACTCCCAAGCTGATCTCAAAATTACTGTGAATCAGGAAGAAACACCTGAACAAATTGCTAATAAAGTCATGGAAGCAATTCCTAGCGTCCTGAAACCACAAGTTTCTCGTTAGAACAAAAGCGATCGCTTCACTAGGCGAAAGCTAATTTCCACCCACTCAACTAAAAAATTTCTCCACGCATCTGACAAATATCTCTACACCCATTGCCAAAGCTGTTTCATCAAAATCAAATCGCGGGTGATGATGAGGGTACACCAAATCTTTTTCTGGATTAGCAGAACCTAAAAAGAAATAGCAACCGGGAACCTCTTCTAAGAAAAATGACATATCTTCACCGCCCATAGTCTGGCATTCTGGGACAATCCCTACAGGGGTTTCTATAACTTGTTCAGCTTGCGATCGCACTAGCTCTGCTACACTAGCATCATTAATTACAGGTGGATAAAGTTCCTGGTATTTAAAGTCATAATTAGCACCATGACTTTGACAAACTCCTGCAATCACTTGTTCGATGCGCTGTTGAAAAAAGCCTTTGTAAGCAGGATTAAAATATCGGATAGTACCTTTCATCTCGGCTGTATCAGCAATTACATTGTGGGCTGTACCTGCATGAAGTGCGCCTACAGTTACCACAGCTGAATCAAAGGGGTTAACATTACGCGCCACAATAGTTTGTAGAGCGTTGACAATCTGAGCTGCAACTACAACGGAATCTACAGTTTGATGAGGTATTGCGCCATGTCCACCTTTCCCCAAAATTTTGCAGTCAAATAACTCCACAGCTGCCATTAACGCCCCACTACGAACACCCACTGTTCCCAAGGGCAAATTATTCCATAAGTGCAAACCAATAATTGTATCCACATCAGGGTTTTTTAGTACCCCAGTTGCAATCATCGGTTTTGCGCCTCCTGGTCCTTCTTCTGCGGGCTGGAAGATAATTTTGATCGTGCCAGCAAAATCTTGACGATGCTGTTGTAAATAGTAAGCTGTACCTAAAGCGATCGCTGTATGTCCGTCATGTCCACAAGCGTGCATCACGCCATCATGCTGTGAACAATAAGGTACTTGGTTAAGTTCTTGAATTGGCAAAGCATCCATATCTGCCCGAATTGCCAATACTTTCTCACTGTTTCCTTTATTACCTTTGATAAGGGCAACTATACCAGTCTGGGCAATGCCAGTTTGATGCTCAATTCCCCATTCTTGTAACTTTTGTGAGATAAATTCAGCGGTGAGTTTTTCTTTAAAACCCAACTCTGGTTTTTGATGCAGTCGTCGCCGCCATTCTATTAATTGTGGTTGTAATGAACGGATTGCCAGCCGAACACGAGATAAATCTACAGCAGAGGGGTTGGGAAAAGTAGAAACCATTGTGAAAAGGAGCTAGTTAAATACAGCTAACTGTGGTTATTTTCCCAGTTTAATCGTTATTAATCAAAGATTTGTCAGCAGTCAGGTATAAATTGACTGCTAGACTACGAATATTTTTGCAGATCTTCTCTAAAAAATGCTGTGAAGTTTTGATGCTATGTTTACCTCTGATTAAATTCTGCTTAAACTTAGGATTTTAAATTTAGCTGACTGCAAGTATTAGGGAAACTTAACTTTGCAGTCAGGAGTATGGGCTATTTCCCCCTAGAAGCGATCGCAGAAATTTATCTTGAGGAAAATTCACATGAAACTAGTTTCCAAATTAACACTAGTTGTTACTAGTTTGTCTCTGAGTTTTACTGTTGTCAGTCAACAAGCAGCAGATGCTGCAATTATTAATTATGATTTCACTGTCAATAGTTCTTTGCTGAGTGGTAGCGGTTCTTTGAGCTTTGATGACTTAACTTTCAATAATGAAGCTATTCCTACAGCACCAGTTGAGCGACTCAATTTTGCATTCAACAACGATCCTCAGACTGTTTATACCCAACAGGATGATATTGACTACCCAATTTCACTAGGGCCTGTTGTATTTTCCAATGTGGTAGGTAATTCATCTATTGGATTATCATATTTATTTAACAACAAATCTGATTCTTCCATCAGCTACGAAATTGCCGGATATGATTTTATTGCTGGTGATCAGACCTTCAGCGATGCAGTTTCTTATACTTCTGTCCCTGAACCTGCAACCTTGATTGGTACTTTCAGTGTTTGTAGTATTGCCTGGCTGATGTCAAAAAAAGTTAAATCAGCAAAAAAGAATCAAGCTTAACCTTTAACAATAAATGTACAAAAATTTTACCCAAGTCTGGGAATTGGGTAATCACGAGATCCAATTAATTAGGATCTTTTTTTTATGTAATTTCAGGTTAACAGAGTTATTTTTTGATATTATCTGTTGAGGTTAAATATTAATTTATTGTCTCTTAATTTTAGTAATAAAATCAAGATTTTAGGAGTAGTGAAAGCACTGCGAAAGCCAGTCTCTAAGCTGGATTTATCCCCTTTTCCTGCTTCCCTCTTGACAAAAGTGCAATTAGCTTAATCTCTCACGAATGATCAATCCCCTACACTACAGTAGAGGACTTAATAATTGGAGGACAATTACTAGAGTGAATAGGCAACGCTCATTATTCAATTTTTTAGCAGCTGGTGCGATCGCTGTGCTAGTAATTGCGATCGCTGGCTGTTCCGTCGCCAAAAGTCCAGTTAACCTTGGTGCTTCTACTACTGGGCCTAATGCTGCTATATTCGTGTCGAAGTTGGCTCCTGTGATGGTGTCCTTATTGACAAATCCCGACCAATT
>JBBSOP010000143.1:0-10119 GCA_038259655.1 Chroococcales cyanobacterium | reverse complement strand
CAATTTATTGACGGTTATCCAAACTTGTCGTCGTCAAGGACGTTCCGTAATTCAATTTTTTGAGCAAGCTATAAAAGCGATGGTTAACCCGAATGTGCAAACACCATCTTTAATACCTCAAATTTCGACCTGAATCCTTACATTTTGACTGTTCAAGAATTTTTGGCAAAGCATTAGGATGAATGACCCTACACCTGATAGTAAGCTCGTTAAGATGTAAACCCTGCTAAAACTTTCAAGTTGGTGGTTGGGGTGAATGGGTGATTTCTCCACTTCGGGATTTTGACGGATGCGGATTTATACACAATAGCACTAACTATACGTAAGATTTTTTGGTTCTATTGAGAAATCAAAGATATTGGGAATACTAAATCAGCAGAGGCGATCGCTTGAGAAAATTTTCTTAAAGTGATGATGATCTAACCTCCAGTCATCGGAGGCTAAAACGCTTACAAACAGGACTTTGGACATGCAAAAGGACAACAAAATAAATAAGTCTTGCGATCAGCTACCAGAGTTCGCCAGTAATTGTCCATTAGAAAACCCACAGGAAAATTTGTCTGCTGCCTTTTTACTCCAGATTATCAACGGTACAGAAGATCCAATTTTTGTCAAAGATCGGCAACACCGTTTGGTATTGCTCAATGATGCCTTCTGTAACTTCTTGGGATTTAAACGAGAAGAATTAATTGGCAAATCAGATTATGACTTTTTTACCAAAGCGGAAGCTGATGTGTTTTGGGAAAAAGATGAACTTGTTTTCATTACAGGTATGACTAATGAAAACGAAGAAGCTCTGACTGATGCTCAGGGTATGACGCACTTTATCTCTACTAAAAAATCTTTGTTTGAAGATGATAGAGGTCATCAGTTTTTGGTCTGTAGTATTCGAGATATAACGCAGAAAATCACACAGTTTCAACAAATAGAAGTTGAACTGCGCCACTCAAAACAACTGCTACAACTAGTCATTGATAATATCCCCCAATTAATTTTTTGGAAAGACCTTGATTCAGAGTATTTAGGTTGCAACCAAAAATTTGCTGAAGTAGCAGGCGTAGATTCACCAGAGCATATTGTGGGACTTACTGATTATGATTTGCCTGGAAAAAAACAAGAAGCTGACTTGTATCGAGAATGCGATCGCCGGGTGATGGAATCAGGTATTTCAGAACTGGAAGTTATCAGAAATCAACAGCAATCTTGGTTCAAGACTAATAAAATTCCACTACGTAACGCTCAAGGCAGTGTTATGGGCATTTTAGGAACTTATGAAGATATCACCGAACGTAAACTAACTGAAGAAGCTTTACGCCATAGTCAGGCAAAATTGCAGAAGCTTTCGGCCAATGTACCGGGAATGCTCTACCAATTTATGTTGCATCCTGATGGTTCAATATCTTTCCCATATATTAATTCCGGCTCTTATGAGTTGTACGGGTTAACACCAGAACAAATTCAAGCCGATCCTAGTTTGATTATTTCAATTATCCATGCAGATGAACGTCAGAATTTTGAAGAGGCGATCGCAATTTCTGCTCAAACCTTAGAACCTTGGCAATGGGAAGGACGAATTGTTTTACCCAATGGACAAATTAAATGGCTCCAAGCTGCATCACGCCCAGAATTACAAGCAGATGGGGCTATTATTTGGGATGGTCTGATCATGGATGTGACTCGTCTTAAACAAGCAGAGGAGGCACTCAAACAAGCTTACACAGAGCTAGAAAAACGTGTAGAAACACAACTACAGGAGAAAGAGCAATTTTTACGTAGTGTTTATGATGGCTCGGAACACAGCATATTTGTTGTGGATGTTCTAAAAGATGGCGATTTTTGCTTTACGGGTTGGAGTCCAGCTACAGAGCGTGCCACTGGTATAAGCAGCATAGAGGTAATTGGTAGAACACCAGAGTCTATACATGGTGCAGTTGAAGGTGCAGCAATACGTAAAAGATATTTAAGATGCCTAGAAGCACATACCCCCATTAGTTATGAAGAGCGTCTAACTTTCCATAATCAAGAAAGTTGGTGGTTAACTACAATTAATCCACTCAAAAATAGTGAAGGTAGAATTTACCGATTAGTGGGAACTACATTTAATATTACTGAGCGCAAACAGGCAGAAACTCAACTAAAACAGCAGAAAGAAGATTTAGAAACAGCAATCAAAGAACTCCAGCAAGCTCAAATGCAGCTTGTGCAAAGTGAGAAAATGTCAGGCTTAGGGCAGTTAGTAGCGGGTGTTGCCCATGAAATTAATAACCCTGTCAACTTTATTTACGGCAATCTTACCCATGCTGACAACTATACTCAAGATTTACTAGAATTGGTGCAATTATATCAGCAACACTATCCTGATCCCCTACTACCAATTCAAGAATTAGCACAAGAGATAGATTTAGAATTTCTCATTGAGGACTTGCCTCAAATCCTTAACTCTATGAAAGTTGGGGCGCAGCGCATTCGAGATATTGTAGTTTCCCTACGTACTTTTTCTCGCATGGATGAAGCCGAAATGAAAGAGGTAAATATCCATGAAGGAATCGATAGTACTTTGATGATTTTGGAACATCGTATTAAAGCTACACCTAACCGCTGCTTTATTCAAATTATTAAAGAGTACAGTGATTTGCCTTTGGTGGAATGTTATGCTGGGCAACTCAACCAAGTATTTATGAATATTTTGGCAAATGCGATCGATGCTTTAGAAGAGTCATTGCTGCGACAAAAATCGCCTAGCGTGGATTCCCAAAACGCTCCATTAGGGAGGCATAACAACGGTCAATTGACCAATAATAATCCACAGATCCACATCCGTACCCAACTACTAAAACCAAATCAAGTACAGATTTGCATTGCTGATAACGGCACAGGCATACCAGAAGTAGTTAAAGAGCGACTATTTGAACCTTTCTTTACTACTAAACCTATTGGCAAAGGTACTGGTATGGGACTATCTATTAGCTATCAAATTATTTGTCAAAAACATGGTGGCTCCTTAGAATGTATTTCACAGTTAGGAAGTGGAACTGAGTTTATAATGAATATTCCTCTGCGCCAATAGTACAGATAATCGTAGGGACAAAACCTGTTGTGTCCCTACTTCATTTAACGTGAATTCGATGAGCTAGATATGACCCCTCTCCAAACCTCTCCCCTACAAAGAGAGAGGCTTTTTAAGCCTATTGTTTCGTGCCACATAAGAGATTTTTTGCCCCTTCCCTTGTAGGGAAGGGGTTGGGGTTAGGTTTCGTCGAATTCACGTTTCATTTAAGTGAAATACGCTGTAAATGTGTAAACTAAAAGTTTAGAATAAATAAAGACAACTATAAAATATCAACTTATTTTATCTCACTCAAAAACTTTATTTTTGTCCAATTTTATACTGCTAATACAAAGCTGTGTATGAGATAAATTTATAGTTATTTTATTAAGTTACTAAGAGTTTACTTACTAATAATAGTATTATGAATAATACTTACTTTTAATTTATCTACTAACAAGTTAAAAGTTCTTGTATCTTGAATACTTTATCTATGTAGTATTTGATAGCTGATTGTTTATAGATTAGTATTTATTATGCATCAATAGTCATTAATAATTTATGGCTTTCATTTTGATAGCTTTTTCCAAAAATGCCTACGTGGTATATAATACTAGAAAAATAGACATACTACTTTACAGCAAATCGGTCGCGTATATCATGAATCAGCAAATGCAAGTTAAAGTCGTCAAGCTCAGTGGAATTGTCAACACTACTAATTCTCAGGAGTTACGACAGAATATCACTAATCTGATAGAAAGCGGTGCAAAAACTGTGTTAGTTGATTGTCAAGATGTAACTTTTATGGATAGTTCAGCCTTGGGTGCGCTGGTATTAGCATTCAAAACATTACGGGCGGCAGATATAGATATGGTTCTTTGCTCTATTAATGAACAAGTGAGAATATTATTTGAACTAACTGGTATGGATAAAGTGTTTGAAATATTTTCTAATCAAGATGATTTCAATCAGGTTTTACTTTCTAAAAACTAATTAATCAAATTGAATTTGTAGGATTGACAAATCATCATCAAAAGCCTCTTTGGAGTTCAAAGCGATCAAGTAATTCAATACCTGATCGAGTTGGCAATCAACAGTGTACTGTACGCTAACTAATATTTGAATAAAAGCATCCAAACTCCAAAGTGCGCCATCTAATTTAGTAATTTCGTAAGTACCATCACTGAAAATATAAAGATTGCTAAATTTTTCAATATTGCAATAGGCATCGACATATTTTACTTCTGGAAACATACCAACCGGCATCCCTGGAGTTCTTAATAGTTGGACTTTAGTATTATTGGGGGACTTACCAGATATTAATATTGCTGGTGGATGACCTGCACTAGCATAAATTAGCTGGCGTTTAACTCGGTTATAAACTCCGTACCAAATAGTAAAGTATTTGTCATTTTGATAGTTCATTTGGAAGGTTTCATTTAGCGCTCTGAGTACGTCACTCGGTTGATAATAATTTAAACCCTTGAGGGCGCGAGAACGTAGCAGATTTAGCACTGAAATTGAAGGGAGAGTGGCTTTAAGTCCATGTCCGGCGGTGTCTAGCAGGTATATTGCTAGATAGTCGGGATCTAGCCAATAGTAATCGAAACAATCACCGCCGAGTTGGCGCGAGGGAATGAACCGGGAATTAATATTAAAGGGTTCAGTGACGGGTAGAGGTAGAAGCGATCGCACATATTCTGCTGCTTCTGCTAGTTCTGTTTCTAAAAGCAACTTTTGAGTTTGTAAGTCTCGACTCAACTGATGTAGGCGTAATCCGGCTCTAACCCTGGCTTTTAGTTCATTTTGCTCAATGGGTTTGGTGATAAAATCATCAGCACCAGCATCTAATCCCTTGACGCGATCGGCTACAGAATCTAAAGATGTTAATAAAATAAAAAATATTGTAGATAAATTCGGGTCTGTTTTGATATAGTTACAAACTTCAAGACCGTTCAAACCTGGCATGATCCAATCACAAATAATTAGTGCTGGACTCCAAGCCATTACTTGTGCAATACCTTCGTCTCCATCATTGGCAGTAACTACTAGATAACCTTGCTTTTCTAACAGCCTTTTGAGAAATATTTGGATTGAAATGTCATCATCGATCACTAGTATTTTAAACATGGACAACTGTAGTAAAAACTAATTAATGAATTGATATAAAAAATAAAAAGTATCTTAATCATTAATGGGTTAGTAGGATGTTTTGAATCACACTACTAACCCATTTTGAATTTATCATCGACCTGATAAACTTTAATCATCATAAAAACTATGGTGGTGAAAGAGGATTAAGCCATAAGAGGATGGCGCGTCTTAGCTGGTTCAAGTCGCGGTATACTTCTTGCTTGAACCATTGCCCAAAGGCATCAAAAGGGGTAAATGATGAGCCTGTTTGCCATTTGATGTCTTGACCTAGAGGTGTGGTATGAGTTCCTGGTAAAGTTTGTGCTGTCACCATTTCAGGAAAACGTTGTTGTAAAATTTTGGTCAAAGCTGCTGATTGGTCGATAGTATCGTTATTGAATTTGATTAATAGATTGCGGCGGATGTGATAACGTTCTTGTACAAGCTGGTTGGTCTCCAACGGTGAGGGGGTAAACTCAATTGACAAGGTAGAATTAAGCTGTTCTACTAAGGGGATAGCGTCTCTAGCAGCATAATTATTAAAAGAGATTAAAATATTGCCTGCACGCTCTACAGGGAAAAGACTCCCGATAAGCAGGTGAAGTTTACAACCCATGCTGTGTCCCACACCGTAAACGGGGAGGTAGAGCTTGCGTAAAGCTGTAGAATCGTGTAGTCGTTCTATAGTGCGATCAAAGTTCAGCAATACAGATTTAGCGATCGCAATATGATCCAAAGTATTGACAAAAGGTGTAGCAATGACAACATACCCCTTATCTGCTAACTGTTCTAGTAACCAACGGTAAGTCAGATGGGGCGCTGTAGCAACAAACGCACCTCCTAAGAAATGGATGATACCGATGGGATTACGGGGAATGAGTACCCAATTACCTCTAATTTCTTTCCAGTCCATGCCTACAGGCGATCGCTTTATTTAGATTACTTTATGTTAACGTGAGTTCGACGGCTTTAAAAAACCCCGCTTCCATTCCTCTCCCCGACGCGGGTAAAGGCTTAAAAACACTATTTTCTCGAACCAAATTGTAGATTTTTTGCCCCTTTCCTTGCGGGGAAGGGGTTGGGGTTAGGTTCCCTCGAACTCACGTTTATGTTAGACCGTGTATTGCAGCGTTATGGTGCTTTGTGAAAAAAGCTATGCTGATCCCAGAGATATTCCTAGCCCTGATTCTGCAACCTTTTCATTTCATATTGCACATCTAAGGCAATCTGCAATGCTTCATTAAGTAACCGTCCATGCTCAGTAGCCTGTTCAGTAACTTGCATTGCCGTTAAAGTTGCTAAATTATTGTCAAATAACTCTGTATTTCGTAAGATAAAATTCTTATTCTCTCTCAAAATTTTTTCTGTTTTTAAAGCCCGCACTAAATCAGTTTTAGTAAGTTGCAATGCTTCAATAACTCTCTCTCTTTCTTTGATACTGACTCCAGGATTACCAGCTTCTTCTATTTGATCATTGATATCTATTGCTTTAATAACGGCATTATATCTATCAACATCATGTAAAAGAATTTGCAAAGAGCTTGTTATATTATTTTTAAGTATTTCTAACCTCTTTTTCCACCAAAAATATAAAATAATTTGCGTAACGCCTCCGCCCCAAAAGCATAAAATAATTAACAATATCCAAGATGGAACTGTCACCCATGTAGCAAACAATCTAATAATTATATCAAATACAAGATAACTAAAAACGAATGTAGAAAAACCTAAAAAAATTACAGTAGCTCCCTCTGAACCCTTGATTTTTTCTATAGTTTTTTTTACAATCTCTTTCAGAGGATTAGTAATGATTATTAATTCATCTTTTACAGGCAAGTTAGTCAGTTTTTGCAGTTCTTTGTGACTAATATCTAAGCCATGTAAATCATTACGCACAGCTTTACCCATCTTTGCCATAAAAATTAGTTTAATACAATATAGCAATCAAATTTAGGGATTGCTAACTATATGGGCATTTTGGGCAAAACTTTTGAATTTAGTTAATAATTTTGTAGAACTTACGCAATAACTCTCTAAAACCTCTTTGCTTCACCGTAGGAGTAGTAGCTGACGCGTCTATGTGGTAGCCTACGGCAAGCCGCTTGAGCGTCTACGTTTTTTCATAATTTTGCATAAGTCCTGTTTTGAACCAAATTATGATAAAATAACTTACTGATAAATGCACGTAATTTATATTTTAAGCAAGTTGTATCTGCTACAGCTAACATACCGTTTAAACTGAGTAATACTACAAGTATTATTAGGCAGATACAAAAATTTATTAGGTATTTAACTAGCTTACCTGCGATTTGATGCCACTGGCAACCGCTTTAACTTGAACCTTACCCCAGGCAAGGATGCGATCGCTCACAGTTACCTGAGAAACTTTGGTAACTTTTAACTATTGATAAATGTATAGCTTATAGGTGCTACTCATGGTTTATATTTACCAAAAGGTGGTGCAAACAGCTACTCATCTTAAATCTAACCATTTAACTGGTACTGTGATCATATCAGCACCAAGCGTAAGTGAAGGTTAAGTCGATATTAAAACGAATAATTTCTGCTGAATTGCGACAGATAAAGACTAAACTAAAAAGTCTTGTGCAGCAAAACCTCTAACTTTAAATAATGAAGTAATCATGTCCAAGGTTCTCGTCTCCGACACCATTGACCAGGCTGGAATTGACATTCTTTCGCAAGTTGCTACCGTAGATGTCAAAACAGGTCTAAAACCAGCGGAACTGATAGAAATTATTAGTGATTACGACGCGCTGATGATTCGTTCTGGTACGCGCGTCACCCAAGAAATTATTGAAGCTGGCACGCAGTTAAAAATCATCGGTCGTGCTGGCGTGGGTGTAGATAATGTGGATGTTCCCGCCGCTACACGCAGAGGAATTGTAGTTGTTAATTCTCCAGAAGGTAACACGATCGCCGCCGCAGAACACGCTCTGGCCATGATGTTAGCTTTGTCTCGTCATATCCCTGATGCTAATGCTTCAGTGAAACGTGGTGCGTGGGATCGCAATAGCTTTGTGGGTGCAGAAGTTTATAAAAAAACTCTGGGTATTGTTGGCTTGGGTAAAATTGGTTCCCATGTAGCCGCTGTGGCTAAAGCTATGGGAATGAAACTACTCGCTTATGATCCCTTTATTTCTACAGAACGAGCTGAACAAATTGGCTGTCAGTTGGTGGAATTGGATTTGTTGTTCCAGCAAGCCGATTACATTACATTACATATCCCCAAAACTTCCGAAACCACCCACTTAATCAATTCCGTCACCTTGGGTAAGATGAAGCCCACTGCTCGGATTATTAACTGCGCTCGTGGTGGCATTATTGAAGAGACAGCTTTAGCAGCAGCGATTAAAGCAGGTAAAATCGGCGGTGCGGCCTTGGATGTGTTTGAATCTGAACCACTAGGCGAATCAGAATTGCGATCGCTCGGTAAAGAAGTTATTCTCACCCCTCATTTGGGAGCCTCCACCACAGAAGCTCAAGTAAATGTGGCCATAGATGTTGCCGAACAAATTCGAGATGTTCTCTTAGGACTACCCGCACGTTCAGCAGTCAATATTCCCGGACTCGGCCCCGATGTTTTAGAAGAACTCAAACCTTATATGCAGCTGGCAGAAACCTTGGGTAAGTTAGTAGGACAGCTAGCTGGCGGTCGAGTGGAGTTACTTAATGTGCGACTGCAAGGCGAACTGGCTACTAACAAAAGTCAGCCTTTGGTGATCGCATCCCTTAAAGGACTACTTTACCAAGCCCTACGAGAACGGGTAAATTATGTCAATGCCAACATAGAAGCCAAAGAACGAGGAATTAGGGTAATTGAAACCCGCGATGCCTCTGCTCGTGACTATGCTGGTTCACTGCATCTAGAAGCCACAGGTACTCTAGGTACTCACTCGGTTACAGGCGCTTTGTTGGGCGATAAGGAAATTCACCTAACCGATGTTGACGGTTTCCCAATCAACGTTCCACCGAGCAAATATATGGTGTTTACCCTGCACCGCGATATGCCAGGAATCATCGGTAAACTCGGTTCTCTACTCGGCAGTTTCAATGTCAATATTGCCAGTATGCAAGTAGGGCGTAAAATTGTCCGTGGTGATGCGGTAATGGCTCTCAGCATCGATGATCCCTTACCCGATGGCATCTTAGATGAGATTGTCAAAGTGCCTGGGATTCGAGACGCGTACACGGTAACACTATAAAAAAGGATGAAGGATAAAGAATGAAGGATGAACTAAAAATTATTTCATCCTTCAGCCTTTAGATATGGCAAACACTTGGTGGGAACTAGAGATTTTATGTGAACCAGCCCTAGAAGATTCGATCTTTTGGCGACTGGAAGATTTTGGTAGCCGTGGTACAGCTAGCGAAAGCAAAGGAAATTCTTGTCTTGTCAAAGCTTATTTACCAAGTTTTCAAGCACAGCTACTAGATTTGGCAGCGCTATCGCTGTGGTTGCGTCAAGATGCTCTTTGTGTGGGATTGTCTAGTCCTAGCCTACAGTGGCATTTAATTGATGAAGAAGATTGGGCGACTAGCTGGAAACAATATTGGCATCCCCAAGAAATAGGCGATCGCTTCTTAATTAACCCTGCTTGGCTACCATTACCAGAAAACTTAGACAGGTTAGTAATTCGCCTTGATCCTGGTGTAGCATTTGGTACTGGGAATCATGCCACTACTCAGTTATGTTTAGAATCTCTGGAAATGCGCTTGAGTTCAGTTCCACAATCTTTTGTTGCTGATGATGATCAATCAAAACCTATAGTAATTGCAGACATTGGTTGTGGTTCTGGTATTCTTTCGATTGGGGCAATACTGCTGGGAGCTGAGAAAGTTTATGCAGTGGATACTGACCCTTTGGCGGTGCAATCGACTTTTAGTAATCGCGCCCTCAATGATATTAGTCCCGAACAAAT
>JBBSOP010000142.1:0-10193 GCA_038259655.1 Chroococcales cyanobacterium | reverse complement strand
TCGCTGATTTCCCAGAGACTGATGATTTATTCGCGTCGGAAAATGAACAAGCAGCAACTCCAAAAATTAGCACGAGCCTAGATGCGATCGCTGATTTCCCAGGATCTGATGATTTATTCGCGTCGGAAATTGAACAAGCAATAACTCTAGAAAACACAAGTGAATCTCCAGAGATTGTAGAAGACAGCCTAGAAGCGATCGCTGATTTACCAGGATCTGATGATTTATTCGCGTCGGAAACTGAACAAGCAATAACTCTAGAAAACACCAGTGAATCTCCAGAAATTGTAGAAGACAGTATAGAGGCGATCGCTGATTTCCCAGAAATTGACGATTTATTCGCGTCGGAAACTGAACAATCAATAACTCTAGAAAACACAAGTGATTCTCCAGAGATTGTAGAAAACAGTCTAGAGGCGATCGCTGATTTTTCAGAAATTGACGATTTATTAACGTCGAAACTAGAAGAGTTAGGTACAGACACTACTGAAGATGATGCACTAGCAGACTTAGATTTTGGTGAATTTGGTTTAAACCTGGAAAATGATGAAAATTTAGCGGAAGTTAGTCAACAAAATGAAACTTATATCCAGGATGAATTTGCAGATTTAGAAGCATTACTAGGAGAAGACGTAAGTCCTAACACTAAGCCTAGTTTCATCGCAGAAGAAGATTTTGCTGCTCTAGAAGCATTACTGGGTGCAGACGACAATCAAGAAGTGACAACGAAATCTCATGATCAGCCTTCCCAGATGTCACAATTGCGGCCACAGACAGCTGCATCACCAGTGGCGGATGAATTTGGCGACTTAGAGAAACTGCTAGCAGAAGCAGACCAAACCATATCCCACTCATCACCGGCAAAACAAAACATCGGTAAAATCCCCCGTCCTTCTGCTCGACGTACTGCCAAATTTGAAGAAACGATGAAAGTACCAGTCAAGCAACTGGACGACATGAGTAATTTAGTTGGGGAGTTAGTCGTTAACCGTAATACTTTAGAGCAAGATCATGAACGGATGCGACAGTCGTTAGATAATTTGCTGGTTCAGGTGCAACAGCTTTCGGATGTGGGAGCAAGGATGCAAGAATTGTATGAGCGATCGCTATTAGAAGCCTCTCTTTTAGCAAGTCGCAAAAGCAGAGAAGCTCCTAAAGAAGTTAGCTTACCTGCTAATGATGCTAATACAGATAGGGGTTTTAGCGAATTAGAAATGGATCGGTTTACGCCTTTCCATACCCTATCCCAGGAAATGATTGAACTAATTGTGCGGGTGCGGGAGTCAGCGAGTGATATTGATTTCGTCACAGAAGAAACTGAACGAGTAGCGCGACAATTCCGTCAAGTAACCACCCAGCTACAAGAAGGACTAACAAAAGCGCGAATGGTTCCTTTTTCCCAAACTATTGATCGCTTACGGCGAGGAGTGCGGGACAATGCCATTAAGTACGGCAAACAAGTAGAGTTAATTATTGAAGGCGGCGATACCTTAATTGACAAGATGATTTTAGATCATCTTACCGATCCGCTGACTCACATGCTTAACAATGCGATCGCTCACGGGATTGAAATGCCAGAAGTACGGCAAGCAGCAGGTAAACAACCAGTGGGAGTGATTACCATCCGTGCTTTCCACCAAGGAAACCAAACTATCATTTCTGTAGGTGATGATGGTGCAGGTATTGATACAGAAGGAATCAAAGCTAAAGCAATAAAGCTAGGCATGATTACAGCAGAACAAGCAAAAACCATTTCGCGCATGGAAGTTTATGATTTGCTGTTCCAATCTGGTTTTAGTATTAAAGATAAAGCAGATGAGATTTCCGGTCGCGGTGTGGGGATGGATGTAGTTCGCTCCGAGATTAGTGAAATTCGCGGCACAGTGAATACAGATTCTACCCTTAATAAGGGAACTACATTCACAATACGTTTGCCACTAACTTTGAGTATTTGCAAAGCTCTGTGCTGCGTTTCTGATAAAGCTAGGGTTGCATTCCCAATGGACGGGGTGGAAGATACCCTTGATATACCAGTCAAAAATATCCAGCATAGTGCCGATGGTCAATCATTTATTTATTGGCGCGATACTGTACTGCCATTCCGTCCTCTCAAAGAACTTTTAACCTTCAATCGTCAAATCATTCGCGGTAGTGTTTATGGCGGTACTAGAGATGATGACATGGTTTCGGTTATTGTGGTGCGATCGGGGAATACTTTGATTGCTCTACAAATTGACCTTGTACTGAGCGAGCAAGAAATTGTAATTAAGCAATTTGAAGGGCCAGCACCCAAACCCATTGGTGTGGCTGGTGCTACAGTTCTGGGCGATGGTCGAATTATGCCAATCGCTGATGTGTTAGAAATCATTGATATCTTCCAAGGACGGATTTCTAAACATAGTGGTGGTACTCTTTGGCAGCAAAAAGGTACTCCTGATGTCATAGAAATCCCGGCTGTGAAAATTGATCCGACAGTGCTGATTGTCGATGACTCAATTACAGTCCGAGAATTGCTCTCCCTGACGTTTAACAAGGCAGGTTATCGCGTTGAACAGGCGCGTGATGGTCAAGAAGCTTGGGATAAACTCCGTTCTGGTTTACCTTGCGATATCGTATTTTGTGACATTGAAATGCCTCGTTGCGATGGTCTAGAATTGCTATCTCGCATCCAGAAAGACTCCAGCCTCAATCATTTGCCAATTGCTATGCTAACTTCACGGGGTGCAGATAAACATAGACAAATGGCAATTCAACTAGGTGCTAGTGGTTACTTTACTAAACCATACTTAGAAGAAGCTTTACTGGAAGCGGCAGTACGAATGCTGAAAGGGGAAAAATTGGTGAATAGTAGTAATGGATAACTGAAAGTTTATTTTTCCAGATAACGCGATCGCCGAGTTTTGGTAACAATTATTTAGTTTCTGGAGGTACAACTAGGGTTGTACCTCAATTTTATTTGCTGGAGCGCGATCGCTAATAATGTCGTTTAACTAGAGAAACTATGGTTGAGAACAGTACTTATTTAGTTCATTAATTAATGCATCTGACTCTTTACCAGCAGTTTTAGCTGCTGATGTTAGCGCCGTATCGATTTCTGTTCTAGCCTTTTGTAATTGTTCTCTACCAGATGACGAAGCTTCGGCTGTTTTAGCTGCACCAAGAGCCTTAGAAGCCTTGGCGATCGCTTGACTAAGGTTATCGAACACCTTTGAGAATTTGCTCTGTAATTCTTTCAGGTTAGGATCTACCAAATTCAGTTCTTCTAAAGATGTGGTGATAGCTTCTAAATCTTTAGACAGTTGAAAACTCGTAATCACCTGCTGTCCTTTTTTTTGATCAATCAGAGAATCTCCTGCATCCACCACCTGAATCAGTCGCTGACACTGGGAAGCTTTTTTTTCAACACAGCCAGTTATCAATAAAGCCATACTGAGACTAACAGGAGCAATAACGGTATATTTACACCACACAGATATTAAGATCCTACCAGTAATAAAACCCAAACAATAGTAGCTAATAATTCAGTGATTTGGGTGTAGTTTGCCAAGCAACCTAAAATTAGGACTTACGCAAAAAAACTCTCAATCTCTGCAAAAGTAAAACTGCATAGTTAAAGATATTTTTAGGATGATTTTGATAGTTTTATGGGATGGGTGTTTCACCTGTCCCTTATTTTTTTGAATCGGTTCAGTAAAGACGTTGCCCTAAAATGACATCGGCTGGCTATTCCCGTGGCAGAAGTAAGTGGCTACAATATTGCTATGTCTCAAACTTCTGTTGTCACCGCAACCCGCCCCACGTTCATCTTAGTAGATGGACACTCCCTTGCTTTTCGTTCGTACTTCGCTTTTGCTAAAGGGCGAGATGGTGGACTACGCACCAAAACGGGGACTCCTACTAGTGTCTGTTTTGGTTTTCTCAAATGTCTGCTGGAAGTGATGGCGACACAACAGCCGCAAGCGATGGCTGTAGCTTTCGATTTGGGTTTGCCAACTTTTCGCCACGAAGCCGACGATACTTATAAAGCAGATCGCCCAGGAACACCAGAAGATTTTGTTCCAGACTTGAAAAATCTGCAAGAGTTGCTGACTGGCTTTAATTTACCAGTTCTCACGGCTCCTGGTTACGAAGCAGATGACGTTTTAGGAACATTATCCCAAAGAGCAACTGCGGCTGGGTATAAAGTGAAAATTCTCACAGGCGATCGCGATTTATTTCAACTGATTGATCCAGATAAAGAAATCACTGTTTTAAATTTTAGTCCCGATGCTCTCAAGCGCTCCACAAATAGCATCACTGAATTTAGCACAGAACAAGTCAAACAAAAATTGGGTGTGCTACCTACGCAAATTGTTGATTTTAAAGCTCTTTGTGGTGACAAATCAGATAATATTCCTGGTGTCAAGGGTATTGGTGAAAAGACAGCAGTGCAGCTACTTAGCACCTACAACTCTCTGGAACAAATTTATGCGGCGCTAGATGAAATTAAAGGAGCAACTCATAAAAAACTAATTGAAGGTAAAGAAGATGCTGATAAATCTCAATATCTAGCCAGAATAGTTTTAGATGTTCCTCTAGAACTTGATTTAGAAGATTGCAAACTCACAGGATTTGATCAAAGCGTCCTTATACCAATTTTAGAAAAGTTAGAATTTAATCGTTTCCTAGATAAAATTAACGAACTTCAGCAACGTTTCGGTGGCAAAGTTGTAAAAGCGCCAAAACTAGAAACAACTGGTATAGAACCTGAATTTGAAGATCCAGATATTTCGTTTTTCAGTTTTGCTGAGACACAAGCAGCTGCACAACAGCAACCCGCATCGCCAATTCAACCACGCATCATCAACACTGAAGCTAAGCTCACCGAATTAGTGAATTTGTTGCAAACATTCACTAATCCAGAAATACCCATTGCTTGGGACACTGAAACCAGCGATTTAGAACCACGAGATGCTGACTTAGTAGGAATTGGTTGCTGCTGGGGAATCGAACCCGACGAAGTTGCATATATTCCGGTTGGTCACAAAACTGGGGTAAATTTAAATAAAGATATAGTATTAGAAGCACTACGTCCAATTCTAGAAAGTGCTGATTATCCCAAAGCATTCCAAAATGGAAAATTTGACCGCTTAGTTTTCCGTTGTCAAGGAATTAAGTTAGCAGGAGTAGTATTTGATTCCATGCTAGCTAGTTATCTGTTAAATCCAGATTCTAGTCATAACTTAAGTGATTTGTCATTGCGATATTTGGGCTTGTCAGCGAAAAGTTATTTAGATTTAGTTCCCAAAGGAAAAACCATTGCAGATATAGACATTGCATCTGTAGCGGATTACTGCGGGATGGATGCCTATTCTACATTTGGATTAGTAGCTAAATTGCGTCAGGAACTGCAACAAATTCCTGCTTTAAATCAGCTTTTAGTGGAAGTAGAACAGCCATTAGAAGCAGTTTTAGCCCAAATGGAATATACAGGTGTCCGCATTAATTCCGCTTATCTGCAAGAACTATCACAACAGTTAGAAATAGATTTAGCACGTTTAGAAGTACAAGCTACTAAAATAGCTGGAGAAAAATTTAACTTGGGTTCTCCTAAACAGTTAAGCCAGATTTTATTTGAAAAGTTGGGATTAAGTACCAAGTATTCTCGTAAAATTCAAACAGGTTACTCAACAGATGCAGCAACATTAGAAAAGCTCCAAGAAGTCGATACAACTGGCTTTGTTGATGCTATTATTGAAAACCGCACTTTATCTAAATTAAAGTCTACTTATGTGGATGCTCTACCAGCACTAGTGCGTCCAGATACACAGCGTATACATACTGACTTTAATCAAGCTGCAACCTCAACTGGTAGGTTATCTTCTTCTAATCCAAATTTACAAAATATCCCCATTCGCACATCTTTTAGTCGTCAAATTCGCAAGGCATTCTTGCCGGAACCAGGCTGGTTGATGGTAGCTGCTGATTACTCACAAATTGAGTTAAGAATTTTAGCTCATTTAAGTCAAGAACCATTATTGGTGCAAGCATATCAGCAAAATGAAGATATTCATACAGTCACAGCAAGATTGATATTTGAAAAATCAGATATTACATCAGATGAACGCAGATTAGCCAAGACGATTAATTTTGGTGTGATTTATGGCATGGGTTCTTTGAGATTTTCGCGTTCAACTGGTATAGATAAAGGCGTTGCTAACGAATTTATCAAGCGATTTAACGAACGCTACCCCCAAATTTTTACATATTTGGAGCGCATGAAAAAAGAAGCGATCGCTCAAGGTTATGTAGAAACTATTCTTGGCCGTCGTCGTTATTTTGAATTTACTAATAATAGTTTACGCAGACTAAAAAATAGTAATCCAGAAGATATTGACTTGAGTAAACTAAAGAATTTAGGTGTTTATGATGCTGGGTTACTACGTTCTGCTGCTAATGCACCAATTCAAGGTTCTAGTGCTGATATTATTAAAATCGCAATGGTGAGGTTGCATGAAGTTTTACAGAAATATCAAGCGCGTTTGTTATTACAAGTTCATGATGAATTAGTTTTTGAAGTCCCTCCCCAAGAGTGGCAAGAATTACAACCACAAATTACATCGGTAATGGAAAATGCCGTACAGTTGAGCGTGCCTTTATTAGTAGATGTGCGTGCAGGTGAGAATTGGATGGAGATGAAATAAGTTGAAGTTGGCTATTGCATGATTGATCATGATCGCTTGTTTAAGGAACTACTTACTACCTTTTTTGTAGAGTTCCTAGAATTATTTTTACCAGAGGTGCTAGCATATCTGGAAAATGATTCTATAGAGTTTATAGACAAAGAAGTTTTTACCGATGTTACCGCTGGGGAACGTTACGAAGCTGATTTAATTGTCAAAGTAAAATTTCGCGCTCAAGAGTCTTATTTTTTAATTCACGTTGAGAACCAGTCTTACAAGCAACCAAGTTTTGACAAGCGGATGTTTCGTTATTTTGCCCGTTTGTATGAAAAATTTGACTTACCTGTATATCCAGTAGTCATATTTTCTTATGACTCTCCCAAAATACTAGAACCAAATGTACATCAAATAGCATTTCCCAACAAAGTTATTTTACAGTTTAATTATAATGTCATTCAGCTAAATCGCCTGAATTGGCGAGATTTCCTGCGTCAACAAAATCCGGTAGCGGCTGCACTGATGGCAAAAATGAATATCGCATCCGCAGAACGTCGTCAAGTGAAGTTTGAATGTTTGCGTCTATTAGCAACATTACAATTAGATCCAGCGCGAATGCGGTTGATTTCTGGTTTTATTGATACCTATTTACGCCTGAATACGGAAGAACAAAGATTGTTGCAGACCGATATTGCTAGCATGGAATCAAGAGAAAAAGAGGTGGTTATGCAAATAGTTACAAGTTGGATGGAAGAAGGGATTGAAAAGGGCATTGAGCAGGGTATTGAGCAGGGCATTGAGCAGGGAAAACAGCAAGCAACAAAATCATTAGTAATGCGCCTACTTCCTCGACAAGTTGGTACACTTACCCCTGAGTTAGAAGAACGTGTTCAGCGGTTATCGCTGATTCAGTTAGAAGATTTGGCTGTGGCGCTGCTGGATTTCTCTTCGGTGGCTGATTTAGAAGCTTGGTTACAGCAAATTACAGAAATGTCCAATTGACGATCGCAAGGGAAAACTATAGCTTGTTTCTGTATTTAGTTATGAGGCGATCGCAATCTAGATAGGGAGCAGAGAAATCATTATTGTTCGCTTCCCCCACTCCCAACTCTGCTTATGGAGTATTAGGAATCATCCTACCGCAAGGATAAGTAGCCGCTTGTTGAGATGCACTATCGGCTACAGCCGCAGGAACTTGATCTGATGGTTGGGTTTTGGCTGCTAGATAGTCTTTTTGTAGTTTGTCAAACATTGCTTCTCGTCGATCATACAATCGCTTCAGAGTCCGAGGCTGGCATTGGTTGATCACGTATGCTGTCACCAATGGTAAAGCGATCGTGCTATCGGTATAACAAACAATTGTGCTGGGTAACTCTTCTGGGTCAATCTTACCCCAGCTAACGGCTTCCGAGGGAGTCGCCCCTGACAAACCGCCTGTATCTGGACGAGCATCGGTAAACTGCACAAAGTAATCGTGTCCTCGTTCTTCTAGTCCTAAAACTTCGTGAATTTGCGGTTGTGTTTGTAACAAAAAGTTTTTCGGGCTACCACCACCAATAATCACAGCAGCACTTTTACCTGCTGATTCTCGCGCCGCATAGGCGATCGCTGCTGTCTCATTCACGTCAATGGAAGGATCTAAAATTAACTGGGAACCTTCCAAGGCCAAAGCTGCCACGTTCATCCCAATGGAACTATCTCCTGGAGAAGAGGTATAAATGGGTACGCCGCATTCGTAAGCTGTAGCCAGCAAACAGGAATGCTGTACTCCCAATTGCTTTTCTACTTCCCGGACATACTTACCGAGTAAATAATGAAATTCGGCAGTTCCCATGCGCTTTTGAAACGGTTCTGCTTGCAAAATCTTGCGGATGAAAGCATCAGTTTCTAGCAACACATCGTAGCCAAAGATAATGTCATAAATGCGGATAGTGCCTTGTTGACGCAGTTTCACATCATCCAAAAACGGATTACCAGCAAACAGTTCAAAACCCAAGCCATAATGCATATCGTGGTAAAGATTAGCGCCAGTGCTAATCATCCAGTCAATAAAACCATTACGAATTAAGGGTGCAAGCACAGAAACCCCAAAGCCGGCTGGTGTCATCGCACCGGAAAGACTAACTCCTACGGTAACTCCTTCTGTGAGTACATCACGACTCAGTAATTGGCAGATTTCTCGTAACCGTGCCGAATTGTAAGCAGTGAAGTAATTATCAATCAAATCCACTACCCCGATATCAGTTGACATGGGTATGGGTGCAATTTTTTGACCCAGATGTTTTGACATTTTTAGACTCCCGAACAGTAAACATGCCGAATCTAATGTTAACTAGCTTTCAGCAAATTCTTGCATTACTTGTAAGTAGTAGTCATAAGTACTTTGCCCAAAACAAACGAAAATAACTTGTTCTACTGAGTTATGGCTGTGTAAAAACTTATTAACTTCAGCGATTAATCGCTCCGCGCCATCACCACTTCCGGCGAGGAAGTTACTAATTAATATAGTCAGAACTCAAATATTGTGAATTTGACTTAACAAAAACATCTAAAGATGTATCAAGCGGATCAACAATTTTTTCATTGCCATCGCAATTTAATGTGCTGTATGCTGTTTCCGCCAAGCAGAAAGGTAATACCTTTTATCTAAAAATTAACTTTCAGATGAAGTAACTAATGCTGCGCTCAAAAAGTGTAAGACTTGTTCCGGTACTTCTTTCATTAGCTTGTTTCGCTTTAGATTCTACAAAAGCGATAGCGCAAACTAATTATGAATTTGAAGCTGTTTACAATCTAGAAGTTAGCTTGAAGGAGATTGCGCCGAACATCTCGGTGGCAACGGTGACTGGTAATAGTCTTGATGCTCCTTACGGCTTAACTCAACTATCAAGCATGAGCTATTCTCAGCTCGATCCTAATACTGGTGTGTCTACAGCTAGCCCAGATGCAGCAGCGTTTGGTTTAGAAGATTTGCCACTGTTCATGGACAGGCTTTTTAGTAACGACAGTAATGATAGTTTGATTGGAAGCAGTACTGCCACTGCTACAAGTGACCTTGAAAACCTGACAGCATCAGCTTTTGGGATTCTGACTATTACTGGCGGTAGAGGTAGATTTAACGGTGCTACCGGCACACTAACCCTCACCGATAATTACACTATTAGTCCAGACCCAACTGTTCCTTTGGTAGGTCAGGCTTTAGTTAGCGGCTCCTTCCAGATACCCGCTTCAGTACCGGAACCGGGAAATGCCCTATCGCTGGTGGGCATTGGCGCAGTTAGTGCTGCTTTCCTGCTACGCCGACACCATCGCAATCTTAATCACGTCTAATCATGCGGTATTGGCATTGAGACGAAGCGATCGCCATTTTCGCTCTTAGATTATGCTAAGCCCCACCCCTAGCTGTCTAATTGGTATGAAAGAGCTTGAGACTCAAGTAGAGTGCGAAGTTCTATATGCTCATTGACCAAAGCTTGTATTGCGCTAATTGGATCATGATGAAGGCGACGTTTCTGTTGGCGAGGGGCTTCCGCC
>JBBSOP010000141.1:0-10296 GCA_038259655.1 Chroococcales cyanobacterium | reverse complement strand
TTTAATTATTGGGTAGAAATTTTAAGAGAAATTTTACCAGCTTCTCAAATAGAAGAAGTAGAAAAAGATAGCCAAAAATATCAAGATTTGCGTAAAATACTTGGTGAATACGAATTAATTGTAGATAGTGCAGAGCAAGCCATAGAGAGACCAGTGGACTACCAAAACCAGAAACAATATTATTCTGGTAAGAAAAAATGCACACTCTAAAAAATCAGTTTATTGTGCTGCCAAAGGGAGAAGATATTGTTGATGTATATGTTGGTAAATTAGGTAAAACAAGCGACATAAGTTTATTTCGAGAAACACGGCATAAATTCGATGTCGAACAAAAGTTTATTGGTGACAAAGCTTATATTGGAGATAATGCAATTGCTACACCACATAAAAAACCAAAAAAATCAGATATTTCACAACTACAAAAAGAACAGAATAAACAATTATCTTCCCGGAAAATTGGTGTTGAACACATGATATGTCGAGTGAAGATATTCCGAGTAGCGAGTGAGAAGTTTCGTTTATGTCGTCATCGTTATAATCGGGTAATAATGGCAGTATGTGGACTTGTCAGATTGCGACTTAATTGCTCATGGTTTTTATCTGTTAATAATTGAGTTGATCGGGGAAAAATAAATTGTTATTCTTTCTATCTTTTCCTTTCTAACTGATAAATTAGCTCGATTAATCCCCCAAAGCCTTATTGTTGCGTCCACTAAGCGCTTGCGATCGCAAGCCATTAAAATCGCTAAAACCATTGTATAGTATGCATTTCGGATTTTCGGATAAGTCTATTTAACAGAAAAAACAGGAATTGATTTAAGTAGTTCTCAAGTGAGGAGGATATTAAAGCGAAAAAAGTATAGTTATATCTGGGCTAAATATGACCTTGAAGATAAACAAAACCCTCTAGTTAGAGCAAAGTTTCAAGAGAAGATTGCCGAAGAACTCCCTAACTTCATACTAGAATTTTTACCTCCATATAGTCCTGACTACAATATTATCGAATTAGTTTGGTATTCATGTAAGGAATACATTGCTCATCGTCTATTTAAATCAGTAGACGAGTTGAAGTCTTTATTAGATAAACTATTAAATCAGGGTGAGTTAGTCATTAAGTGGCATCGAAAAATAAAAAACAAGGGCAATAGTGGCTATGTTGCAATTTAAATGCCGATTAGCTTAGTAGTTTCTGGTGGGTTGCGACGGGAATTTTCTGGAAATCAAAGTTTTTTAGGAAACTTTTCCGAATTTAGGGGTGGAATTGCCCAAAGATGGGGTTTGTCAGAAAGCCTCACAATCGGTTTAGGTGGAGTGTACGATGAATCTGCTAGAGCTTTAGCAGAGTTATTTTGGCGTTCTGGCGATTTGCCTTTACAGGTAGCAGTTTCAGCACTTACAGGTAATGAGTGGGATGTCAATGCAGATATTCGTTATGATCCATTTCCTAACTTGAATGCTGTATTTACTAGCGATCGCTTTTCTAGTCGGTTTAATTTAGATTGGCGAGTTTCTTCTAACTTCAGTTTATTCACTAATACCAGCACACGAGATGCTACATTTGGCGGGGTGCAAATTAATTTTAATGGCAAAGATGCCTTTACTTTTGCCCGTGTCAGCTTAGATACTGAAAATCGCTGGCGGTGGAATTTGTTGCAACGTCTGGGCAAACTAGAACTGACGCAACGGGGAAATGAAATTGGTACTTTGTCAGAACTGATCTACAAGTTATCTGCAAATAGCTGGGTAGATTCTGGGAACTCATTACTGTTAAGTTACGAAACACTTAATCAAAATCGCGCTGATAACTTACTTGTCTTAGGTTGGCGCTATCGCTCTCCACAAAGATCAGTTGATGGTAATTATCTTTGGGAATTTCAGCTTGGTTATGGCATTGGTTCTCAGGCTACAGGAGCAATCGCCACATTATCAACCACAGTTTTACCGGGTTTACAGTTGCGTGGACGTTATCAAGGTGTATCAGTAAATTCCGATCAAGCAACTTTCAGTGTAGACTTAGTTTCTAGCCTTGGTTTACAAAGAGGTTTTACCCCAGGCGATCGCCGTTCTCAATATTTTCGCACCCAAGGTGGTTTGTTAATTCAACCTTTTTTTGACCGCAATAATAACGGTAAACACGAGTCCGGCGAAGAATTTTATACAACTAACCCTGAGTCACTATTTGTAATTAACAATCGTTCAATTAAGTCTTTTCAGCCAGATATTAGAGGCGATCGCATTTTAATACGTATACCTACTGGAAATTATCGCCTAGAACTTGATCCAGCGGGTTTTCCTCCCGATTGGCAAGCTACAATTGATGCTTTGGCAGTCGATGTAGTTGCTGGTAGTTATACTCCTGTGATGGTATCGCTGATTCGTTCTTACACGCGATCGGGGGTGATAATAGATGCTCAAGGTAATGTAGTTGTAGGCGCACGAGTAGAAGCCATACAACCAAAGCAGGGAAACCGAAGATTTTCTGTCACTAACGGTGCAGGAGTATACTATTTAGAAGGTTTACAACAAGGTAACTATATCCTGCAAATTAACGGTAAATCGGCTGGTAGTTTGCAATTACAAGAGTCTTCCGAACCATATCAAGAACTGAATTTGCAACAGCCATCTAGTTAGCCCAACTCTTCCCCATGCCCTTTAATGTATAATAAACTTCAGAAATTACAACAATTCTTTATTTCTTAATTACGAATTACGAAAACCTGTTAAATGTCTAAATCTGCGATCACAGTTACTGTCAAATTGTTTGCTGCTTATCAAGAAGCTTATGGGGTTTCAGAACTAGCGCTGGAATTTTCTGATGGTACACCTGTTAGCGCAGTGTGCGATCGACTCATCACTGAACACCCAGAACTTACCCAATGGCGTGACATCACCCGCTTTGGCATCAACTTAACATTTGTAGAACCGGATACTCTCTTGCAAGAAGGCGACGAAGTAGTATTAATTCCCCCAGTTAGTGGTGGGTAAAGTCTCAAAAAAATTACCTAATTTTGGGCTTTTCATCTTAGTATCTTTGTGTCTTAGTGGTTAAAAAATTAACCATTTAACTACCAAGAAACCAAAAAGAAATATTTTATTTTACCTTAGCTCTAAAGCGAACAAAGCCATAAGAATTAGTAGGTGTACCAGATCCAGTTGCTTTTGGTAAATTAGGCAAATCTGGACTCCGTGTAATATTGACTACCACAGCCCCATTGATATTAGTTCCACAGTATGACGGTGTAGCTGAGTCGTTAGCTGGATAAAAGTGTCCACGATCTGCATCTGCTACATTGCTGAGATAAACCGTAGGCGTGTTAGGACCAACAGCTAAAGCAATACCTTGATTTGCTCCTGATAAACCACCATCATTAGGAGTCATACCATTAAAAGCAGTAGTAGTAAAATTAACATTCTCAGGAACTAAATCACAAAATCTAACATTAGTTGCATTACCCAAACCATTAGAAAGAAAATAGATAGTGTATTCCAATTCATCTCCCGGTTTAACAGTGCCAGCATTAATCAATCCTCGCAAGTAACCAACAGGCCATTTAGGATCGTTATCATCAGTATCTCGCGGTGTAGCTACGTAGTTAGTAGCATTAGTAGCAACATCGCTACGACCATCGACAATATCGGTTAAATCTTGGTTATTGATGTGGGTAATACGTTTAACTAACAGTAACTTAGGATTAGAATTAATAATATTTGATACTGTAAATAAAGTGGGGTCATCATCTGCCGTACTGGCCGGATTATTGCCAGTGTCTATACCATCATCAGTAATTTGTAAGAACGAATTACCAAGAGTCGGTGGGTTATTGGTAGCCCCAGCAGAGTCTGCATCTGTAAACACTGTACCAACAGTTCCCGTAGAATTATCAGGTGTGTTGAAAGTCGCATTCGCTTGGTTACTAATTGGATTATTGCCATTAGTATTGTTAATTGTGGCAATAATTTTAATGGTGATAGTATCGTTTACGCGCAGAGTTCCAGAATTTGTCACAGCAACAACACCAGCACCGTTGTAACTAGGATTGAGTGTGATGTTATTGCCCGAAGTTTTAGTAATGGCTGCACTCACAAAAGTTAATTGTGAGGGTAATAAATCGTTAACAACAAAGTTGATGGCATTGCTATTACCTGGATTCAAATTGGAGTAAGTGATCGTATATTCAATGCGATCGCCTACAGTTACTGTTCCACTACTATCATTATCTGTAAAGAAGCGAACAGATTTGGTTCCTCTGACATTTGCCTGAGTAGTAGTAGTAATTACTAAGGAAGTAGTGACTGCTTGACTAGGAAAATATGTCCAAGTATCTATCCCCTTAAAGTCACCATAATTATTACTAAATTCATGCTCTCCTAACGCACTATTAATACCTCTCGCAGCATTACGCGGGCTAGTAGCTACCTGGCTACCTGTGGGATTTAAATTAATCGCTGTGCCATTCGCAGTAGTATAGTTGCTGTCGTTGTAATAAATGGTAGTCGAGACAATCTGCTCTCCATTTTGATCTAGAAGGTTAGGAAAAGCAGTAGGAGCGTTTTCCATAGTTATCTTAAATCCTGAAAAGTTATTTTCAGCATCTAGTAAGGGGAAATGATATTCACCCCCTCTAGTCGTAATTTGGGCATTGTATGGCTGATTCCCTGATCGGGGTTGTAGATCTACCCCGTTAGCATTCTTCCCATCCCACTTTGCCACATTTTGCCCAGCAAACATCACATTTTGTAATACCCTATCCACACTAGGATCGAAAATACCGTCTGCGTTGGTGTCAATAATAATTTGATAACTACCGCTAGAAGCCGCATTAAAACTAAAATTACCCCCCACACCAACAATAGTCTGATTTCCACTACCACCAGTCCCACCAGTAAAGAGGAAATTTTGAGGTATAGCTGGTGGTGTTGCTGCTAAAGGAATTCCCAAAGCAACCAGTGTTTCTGTTGCAGGGCGATTAAAGAAAACTAAATGGGTGATATCAGTAGCTGTATCAGCAACGCTGGGATCTTGAACACGTACATTCCCATCAAATAACAGATTGTTATCAGTAGCGCCGCCGGCACTATGGTAAAGAGTACTATTGTTAGTTTTATCGATATATCCTCGGCTATTAGCAAAAAAGATGAAGCCAAAGGGATCAATTCCATTCATGTCAGTTCTGTAGCGATACCCATCTTTTGTTTGAATAAATAGCTGGGAATTAAGTTTTAAATCAGAGGGCGCACCATTCTTACCAGCATTCTCCCCCATGTTCATAGCTATGTAGTTAGTAAATATTCGCCCTGTTTTGGTAACTCCGTTATTATCTCGAACCGTAATATCCCAAGCAGCTACCCCTGAAAGTTGAGTACCATTTGTAGGAAATACCGCCGTTGTGGCTTTTGGCGGCGGATTGCCTGTACCACTTGTATTCGGAGAACGAAATTCAACTTCGTAAATACCAGTTTCCTTAGCGACAAACTTACAAGGGGTATAGCCATCACTATTAGGTGAAGGGCCGGCTGTTTCTTTGATAAGGGTGTCAATGAAACCGAAACCAGTAGCCAGAACATCACAAAAGTTATTTTGACCACCAAAGGGACTGCGGTAAACGATATCTTGTGGATTTGAGAAACTAGTATGCACACTAGAACCAAGATTAACTGTTTCTCCCGCTTCCACATAAACTTTGAATGTGGTTTTGCGAATAATACCTGCTGCTGTTAAATCTGACCATTCCAAGTAGGGTCTATATCCGCCATTAGAAATTAACTCTTTGCTGCCTTCAGCCCAGCTAGGTTGGATATTATTTCCTAAAATACACAAAAAAAAGCCCAGGCTACTCAGCCATAGTTTTTTGGGGCTAATTGTTAATGGCTTTTTCATAGTTTTTTGATTAAGTTGCCCAAAGTGACGTATTTACAATCAGCATTCACTTTGAAATTTAATTTCTTAGTGAAATTACATAAAAAATTTCGTATAAATAAATTCATATTTTTAGCTTGCCTACCTCCTCTGCTTGATTGACTGTCGGTTGTACTTGAGATTCCTGTGGCTGACGTGATACAGGCTTCTGCTGTCCAAAACCTTCAAATAACTCATTCAGCTTGAGGGTGATACCCAAGTAAGGTCCACCTGCGGAACGCGTACCCGAAAAATCTCGGTCATCGACTTGACCAAACACATAGCCAGCAGCAAGACGCAGATTAGGACTCAAATAGTAGCCTGTCTCTATCACAAAGCCTGTCTCTGTGTAGTTAGATTGACCAATCCAACGAGCTTCACCTACCAAATCCATGCTGTATCCCAGGCGGTATGTAGCGCGAATTTGGGCTAGATTCACCGTGCTAGTACCAGCTAAATCACTAGCTATATAAGAAGTGCTGTTACGCAGGGCATATTTACCGTAAAATTCCCATTGCCAGTTAGGAGCATAAATAGTTTCTAAAGCAAAAGTATGATCCTCGGAACCTGTACCACTACCTAAAAGAATAGTGTCGGGAATCAGTGCGGGATTTTTGCGATATTCATAACGCAACAAAGCATTAAATTTATCGTTTTTGGGGTCGCGGTAGGCTAAACCCAGCTTGAGGTTAGCGGTATCACCCAATCCGATTAGCTTTTGATTGGAAGAGCCAGCTTGTTGATAACGCACCAAAGCCGTTAAAGCTGGGGAAATCTTACCGATAGCAGCGGCTGAAATCACAGTGTTAGAACCACCAGAAGAGGTGCGATATTCATAACGAGCGCTGGCTTGAAACTGGGGATTATCACTATATTCCAGCCCTACACTATAGCTATCTCCACCGTTAAACCCAATAGAAGAAGCACTCTGGCCAAAGGCGTAGGGTTGGGCATATTGTTGCCCTGTTGCGGTGCGTCCAAAGAAGTTACCAAATACGTGTTCATAGGCGAGATTTAGCCGTAAACCACGAGCAATAGACCAACGGTTATTTAGACCAATTGCGCCTTGTGTAGTAACTTCGTTAGCACCACCCAAAATTGAGTAACGACCAGTTAAGGTAGTATCTGAACCAAGTTTGCGTTCGCCGTTAACACTTAAACTAGTGATGGAGTTACCCGAAAATTGACCACTATTGTAGAACTGTTGAGCAAGACTGACACTTACACCAGGCATTGCTGCCCAATTTAGACCCAAGATGGTACGGTCTGGGTAAACAGTGTCTTTTTGGGATGATAAGGTCAGTTCGTTTTGCGCTTGGAAAGTCAGATTTTTAGCCAGAGGGAACGTTAATCTAGAACGCAATTGATTAGAATTACTACTTAATGCACTGTTGGGAATGCGGTCTTCTCGATTGCGGTGAATCCAATCTACATCAAAAATCGCTTTACCCAAGCGTTGTTGAATACCAGCGGAAATTGTCGTCAGAGAATTATCGACTTGACTACCGGGAATCGCTTCTAAACGTGGTGAAAATAATTCTTCAAAGGTATCTAGAGGTTGGGGTGCAATCCCAAAATTATCTTCATGGTCATATTGCACCCTAGCGTTAGTACTTGAGGTGAGTTTGCCTGTCAGCTGCGCGCCATAACGAGTTTGACCAGGTACAAAACTAATGGTGGCATTGTTAGCAAAGCCTGTATCGGCATAGCGATAATAAGCACGGCCTTGAATTGCATTGGTAATTTTTCCCTCTGCTTCCAAACGGTAAGCTTCACCACGTACTCGTCCCATGAGGTCAGAGTCATTAGTGGAATGGGCATATTCTGCCGATAATTTGCCCTGAGAACCCAGAGAAATCATCGCATCTGCGCCGTAGAGTTCAAACCCACGCACACCCTGATTTTCTTTAACGTAGGTTGCACCCAACCAACTTTCACTATTTAACCTACGAGAAAGGTTATATTGCAAACGACCAGCATAGATATTGCTATCAGAGTCTTGACTGTCGTATTGATAGCTGACAACAAGCCGTCGTACTAATACTTGGCCAGTTGCATCAATATCGGTGCGAAGTATAGGTTCACGGAATAATAGAGTACCGCGATCGTAATCGATTTCGTAGTCAGAACCTCGGTTGAGCTGTTCGCGTTGCAATACAGTCCCAGGACGATTGAGTTCTTCTAATTCAATAAAGACATTTTCACTACCTGGAACAAGAATCCGACGAGAAAGAAAGTAATAACCACTAGTCCCATCGGGAGCGATAGTATCTCGTTGGAATCCTTCTAGATGGTTGCCATAAAAGCCTGTAATTTGAAAGTTGCCTAAGTTGTAGTTAGCTTTAAAGCCGTGGAGTTGACGAGTAATGCCAGTAAATTGCTGCGATGAACGGGCAAACTCTTCGGTGTTGTAGTCACCCCACATTGCATAGTCGGGGGTAGTTCCAGGGATATTAGTTGAACGCTCAAAACGTAGATACACGCTATCTATAGAAGGTGTGATCACATCAACTTTAGAGCTATCACCGTAGACAGGATAGTTTTGTTCACTAAATTGATAGCTTCTAAATAGGCGATTATTACAATCGCAATCTTCGTTAAGGCTGCGAGAACTGTTATATGCTCCTGTAAATAACCACTCGCCGATCGCACCAGTGGCAAATACTGCTGAATTAAAATCTAATTGGGTGCTGGTGTCTTTATCAGGACGTAGAAAATCACGAAAACTGCCGTAATAATTTGTACCTCTAGCCCCCAAACGTACATCTACAACTCCAGTCACCAAACTCGGACGGAGGGCAGTTTCAAATTGCAGTTGAGTAAAGGCTTCTAAGTCATTAGCAATTGCCCGAATTGTCACAGTTTCGGCTTTGAGGTGCGATCGCAAACTAGCTGTAAACTGTCCCGCTTTCGCCTCCACCTGAAACCCCGGTTGATCAGGCTTGAAGTCTCTTCCCACAAACTCCCCAGCCGTAGCTGTCAGAGTCACAACAGCATCCCGATTAGAGCGATTGCCATTGGTATCAATTAGTTGACCTTTGATGGTAGCTATAGAACGTCCATCAGCGGGGATACGAGACTCAACTGTGGATAATTTGAGTTGTTTTGGCGCTCCTCGTACTGCTACCTGCACTGTTATCGGTGGTTCTGTAGTTCCTACGATTTGTGCAGAGATGGTGTTTATTCCTTCCTTTAAGGAGACACCGTACCATATCTGCGTTACGACGTTAGTAGTAGCATCAGTTTCTGTCCGTCCAATTAAAGAAGGATCTACTAAAATGCCATTTACTCGCAATTCTACTTGACTGCCAACAGAAAATTGTAACATCACTGTGCTAGCGGGAATATCTAGAACAGTATTAGGCGTTGGTGTGAGGATTTTGATTGCTGTTGAGACGGGGGTTTTTTCCTCGGCTATTTGGGCAATTTTGCGTAAGCCTCTAGGTAATTGAATAGAATTTGCTGGTTGAAATGGTTGTATTTCTGTTTTAATTGTCTGGATATCTGGAGTTGAAGCCTCAGCCAAGCTAATAGATGCTGGAGAAGTTGCGGGAAATTCAAAAGGTGGAAATTGTTGCTGGGAATTTTCTAAAAGATCGGGAGAGTTTGAATCTATACTATTGTCAACAAGTTTGTTCTCTTGCTGTTCAACTTCGATAGTTGTATTTGTTGGTAAAAATAGAGGATTTTCATTATTGGGTTCCGCTTTGACTGTTGCTGGATACAAAACAAGGCTAAGAGCGATCGGCATCGCGCTGATCAATTTCAGGTTAAGGCGTTGCATAAATGCAGGATGATTTTTATCACGCAGAGACGCAGAGGCGCAGAGAGAATAAAGAGTTTTAGATTTCAACACATAAATTTCATCCCTTGATTCAGCAACGCCCAAATTAAAATTCGTTGTCTGGTGGAGTCTGGGGTTCATTTGCCTTGCTCCTGGAATGTGGGGGTAACTGCGAAATTCATACGTACCAATCCACCAGGCTCTAAACGCACTAAGCGAGATTGGCTATTGCGTTCGCGGAATTTACGGTTGGGAGCGAGGGTGTAACCAGGAACACTAATGAGGTCTAGGACACCTGTATGGTTTCCAGGTAAGGCATTGGCTAGGGAAAACAAACCATTCGGATCTGTGGTGATGCGGTTGCCGTCTTCGGTGTAAATTACTGCATTTGGAACCCCAGGTTCACCCGATTGTTGTTCACCATCGAAATTTTTATCAACAAACACGCGACCAATAATCGTGCCGCAATCAGAAACAATTCCTGGGCGAATTTTTAATTGATGAGTTGCGGGGCCGTCCTTGATACTAAAACTGTTGTCAGTTCGTAAGGCATTAGCGATCGCACTATTGCGACCACTACCACGCAAAGCATCGGCTGTGAGTTGAGCAGCGTAGG
>JBBSOP010000140.1:0-10327 GCA_038259655.1 Chroococcales cyanobacterium | reverse complement strand
TTGGCGGAAGCCCCTCGCCAACAGAAACGTCGCCTTCATCATGATCCAATTAGCGCAATACAAGCTTTGGTCAATGAGCATATAGAACTTCGCACTCTACTTGAGTCTCAAGCTCTTTCATACCAATTAGACAGCTAGGGTGTCAAGATGGTATTTTTAGGAACACAAACGAGTACTCAATCAATCCAAAATTGATGTTTTAGTTAGTTTATTCTCTGAAATTTTCCGTCTCTAATAACTTGATGATCAGTGCATATAAAACAGAGCGCATCGTCACTCGCTTTTGCTTGCAAATAGATTTAAACTGATATTTTAGAGTTTTGGGAACGTATCCTTTTAATTCTTCTAATTCTTCTGGCGCTAAATTATGGGGTAGCTGAGAAATTGGTGCATTTATTTGTATCCATTGTCTAATTAAAGCTTCTAGCACCTCACTCATTTCTAAATTTTTTTGGACGCAGAAAACTTTGAACTGAATTTTTAGCGATTTTGGTATAGTTCCCTTGACTACTTCAAATTCTGTAATTTCGTTTTTAGCCACTGTCATGCAAACTTTTTTTGTAATTTGTGTTTTTGTCATTAAAGAAAGGTAGAAATAATAATTAGTAGGAGATTCAAATCTATAAACTTTAGGCAATGTGCAAGCTTATAAAATAAGCTAATTGTCTTTGTATTTTGTAGTAAGGACTTTAGTCCTAATACGCTAGCGAGTCGGCGTACCCCTACAGGGAAGCAAGCTATACGAATTTGGGCGATTTTGTCTCCTTGCCACTGTGCCTCTTTTGGGCTGTTTTGTCTCTTCGTGATTGTGCTTGGATGCGTTCAATATTTGCTTGTTGTGCCTGAATTTCTCCGGTTTTTGCCCCTGCTTGAACTTGAGCGAGTTTCGCTTGAGCAACTTTAATTTGTTGTTGGGCTTGGACTACAGCTGTTTGCAAGCGATCATGTGAGTCTAAAATTGCTACAATTTGTCCAGCTTGAACGCGATCGCCTTCTTTGACTAAGATTTTTGCAATGCGATCGCCATCTAAAGCCAGAGGTGCTGATAGGCTAATTACCTCTGCTTCTGGTTCTAGTCGTCCTAATGCTGTGACTTTGGGCTTAGCAGGTGTAGTTGGTATTGGTTCCGATGAAGCTGTTTGATCAACTTGCCCAAATTGAGAAATACCGTAAATAACAATTCCACCTGTCATCGCAGTTGCAGCAATTATTAAGGCTAATAATCCTTTATTTGTTGGTTTTAGTAATAGCCTTTGACTCATCTGTTTATCCTCTAGAAGATTTTAATTTTTGTCTGGAGTCTAGGGTATATGGATTGTTTTGCTCCAGTTCACAACACAAATGCTGTCAAAAAAGTAACAGTTCCTATTCTTGAGCGGTTTTTAAATTTTGACCAGATAAGTTCGCAAAGATAACTAACAACTTAAGCGTTGTTAATGAGTCTGTAAGCTTTTTTACATTAGCCTCTACTTTTTTAAATATCCTTTAAATTATGAGTACAAAAATACCTATTAAAAGAGTATTTGCGTGTCTATACAGAGAAAATAATATTTCGTAAATTTGAAAGTAATTGAACAGCACATTGCATTAAAGCTTCTTTTCATCAACAAAGCTTTTTGCAGGCGATCGCTATTTCAACAATATTTTTTCAAAGTAAACAACTCCCCAACTTGTGTAGGTATCATGCAAACTATCACTCTTTCACGAAACTATTCTGTTTATACAGAAGAGCAACATTTAGCTTGGAATAAATTATTTAATAAACAGTTAAGCATTCTTGAAGGTAGAGCATGTAAAGAATTTATAGAAGGGATTAAAATATTAAAAGAACTAATTCAGCCTCTGCCAAAACTAGAAATACTTTCAGTCCAGCTTAAGGAATTGGTCGGCTGGAGACTAGTCCCTGTTGTGGGTATGATCAAAAGCCAAGAATATTACATGTATTTAGCAAACAAACAATTCCCTGTGGCGATGAATATCAGAGATACCAATAATGATGGTTTTTCACCGCTTCCAGACGTTTGGCATGATGTTTTTGGGCATTTGCCACTTTTAACATCTTCTTTATATAGCAAATTTGTGGAAGATGTCGCTAAACTTTGGTTGACAAAAAATGAAATGCAAAAACAGCAAATTGCTAATGTTTATTGGTACACTATAGAGTCTGGGATATGTCAAGAAAATGGTGAACGCAGAGTTTATGGTGCAAGTCAGCTATCAAGTTTTGATGAAATTCACTATGCTTTAAGTGATAAATCTAGAATTTACTCATTTGATTTACAAACTGTAATTCGTACCAATGCTAGATATGATGAATTTCAAAACAAACTGTTTGAAATACCTGCATTTGATTACTTAGAGCAAATTTTAGATGAACTGAAATTTGTTTAGTAGGGTTTAAATGCGATCGCTCAAATTTCTTTGCTTATACAATTATAAATTTTCCAACTTTAACACAGTACAGCCGAATTACGCATGTATTTTGGCTGTACCTTAATCCTGATGTAGTTACGATTCACTAAAAAACTATGCTAAGCACAGTCAATTTTGCTGTTTTTTTAGGTGCTACGCTAACTTTGTGTGCTATTCCTGGTCCCGATATGTTGTACGTCATTGCACGCAGTATTGGACAAGGGCGAAAAGCCGGAATTGTTTCAGCTTTTGGTTTTAGCATTGGGTTACTAGTACATACTTGTGCTGCTGCACTCGGTTTTTCAGCGTTGCTAATGTCCTCGCCTCTTGCTTATAGCGTCGTGAAGTATGTAGGCGCTGCATACTTAATATTCTTGGGGATTAGTATGCTTTTGAGCAAAAAAAGTATTACTTCATTAGGAAAGTTAAAGCAAGCAAGTCTCAAACGCATTTTTGGACAAGCCATCATTACAAACGTCCTTAACCCAAAAATAGCCCTGTTCTTTTTGGCTTTCCTACCTCAGTTTGTAAACATATCAGATGGCGCTGTAGCATGGCAAATTATAATTTTAGGCATCATTTTTAATGTCATAGGTACTCTGTGGAACATTCTTATAGCTTTTATGGCTGGTTTTGCAGGTGATTGGTTAAGAAATCGGCCAAAATTCTCTCGTTTACAACAATGGTTTACAGGCGGCGTTCTAATTTCCCTCGGTATTCATATTGCTTTGTCACAAATCAGTTAGCTCAAGATTGCAGCGAAAAATATTCTGACATTAAACCTTGCGCCCCTCTGCTTTTTTTACCAGTATTTATTACATACAATCAACTTTTTCGTGCTGCTTACCTAAGCTATGTTTTATTGCCCATATAATTGCTTCAGATCGTGAACTCACTGCTAATTTGGTGTATATACGGCTCATGTAATTACGCACTGTCTGTTGAGCCAAGCTTAACTCAGCAGAAATGCGAGCATTATCCCAACCCTGTGCTATCATGCCAATGACTTGTTGCTCTCGCTGTGTCAACGTAGTTTCTACATTTTCATTTCGCTCATCAATTTGTTGTCGAATAAGCTTTTCAATAATTTCTTGACTGTACCATGTATTGCCTTGAGCTACTGTACGAATAGCACTAATTAATGTTTGTGGATCTTCATGTTTGAAAACACAGCCTTTTATACTACCTAATTTTAAAATAGATAGGTCAAGTTGATCAGAGCTAGCTAGTATTAACACTCTCAAAAATGGACAAAGTTCGTGTAAGTCAACTATTGATTGAGGTAGAATCAAATTATCTAAATCCAGATCAATGATTAATAGATCTGGCTGAAGTTTAAAACTTAATTCTGAAAGCTTAAAGGCATCGTTAGTTTTACCTATTAAGATTAAATCTTCTTCGATATTGAGAGTAGCACGAACCCCAACTCCCACCAGCGAATTTTTCTCAGCAAGTAGTACTCGAATAATTTTGTACATCTACGCGCCTCTATTGACATTTAAGTAAAAGAATTATTTTCCAGTCTTTACTGAGTTTGTAGTAAGCATTACCCTACAGAAACGCTGTGCGAACAGCACTGAATACCTGATACAAATGATTTGTCTCTAAATTCTTTCTCCCTGCTGTCTATTTGTGCCAATCTGAAAGTTCTAACTACAAACTTATTCACACATCAAAGTTAATAAAGCTTGTGAAGATAGGCTTTTGAGCCATTTCGATCTGATTATCTATTTATACCGTCTAGCACTAGACTTTAGAAGGGATAGTATCTAATAACAATAGAAAATCTTTAGATTAATTGGAAATTATTTTGTTATTGGTTAACTTGAAGTGATAGCAGGAATTTGTAATCTAGATAACAAATATTTACAGGTTTTGCAAAATAATCTTAAATTGATCCTTAAGTTTGTGATTTTTAATCGACAAAACTTGATTAAGTAGCGAGACTGAATTGCATCAACTAGAAACGATTTTAAACTCAACTTGTCTGTTGACACTATTTCTAGTTGATTCATGATCTTTCACATACTTATGCAAAGTTCAGACAGATGAATATCAAAGCTACGTTGCAGTAAAACATGTCATTTACAGAGGATGAAATTTTGTTTTGTCTTAATCACAAACCAACCTTTTCTTAACCTTGAAGCAAGTTTTTCTTTATAAAGAGTTCCTTTAGATAGATGCAAAACATGAGTAGTAGATTATGATAAATGGAGAAGATTTTGTCTAATTGTTTCTATATAATCTAAGCAAAACTATGGATGTGCATACAGCATTTAACTAAGTAAAACTAAGCTTCCACCTCTATCAGTTGCTCTATTTGTAATTTAAAGTTTTGACGGTAGGGCTTAGATATGAAAAGTTGTTGTCATCGACAGGTGAAACGAAAGATTCTAATGCGGATGTGATTCTGTAGTTGCAATCTAAAATTATGAGAGTTTTACTAAAGTTTTCGGATTAATTATCTTTAAAAAAGGGCTTAGGCACTTTTTAATTTTCTCTGGAAAAGGACTTAGGCACTTTGTACCACGAAAACAATAATTTGAGCCATCTTACAGAAGTAAAGGAATTATCCCTATGGCGTTACAACCTAATCTATGGCACTCCACTATCAGTATGAGTTCAACCCATTCTCCTATCAATCCATATTTAGAGCCAAAAACGAATATGTTGGCACTACCAAAGACAAATTTTGTTTCCTTTCCATCTTCATCGCCTTTGAATAAATCATCTATTGCAGATATCCAACCAAGTACACTGTTGGATACATCTTCTGACAATAGTCAACAGTTAGAGTCTATTTCAGTCGCCTCTGCAATTGTGAAAATGCTAGAAGAGTTGGGAGTGCAGTATGCATTTGGAGTTTCTGGAGGTGCGATCGCTCCGATATGGCATACACTGCAACATAGTTCTATTAAATTACGCCACTTTCGTCACGAAGCCGGAGCAGCTTTTGCAGCTACTGAGGCGTACTTTGCCAGTGGTCATCCCATTGTAGTATTTACAACAACAGGACCAGGGATCACAAACGCCTTAACTGGGTTATTTACAGCCCGTTGGGAAGATGCCAAAGTTATTTTTATCTCGGCTTCTACCTCAGCATCAAAGCGGGGACGGTGGGCGCTCCAAGAGACTAGTAATTACACTATGCCCAGTACTGGAATTTTTACCTCAGAATCATTATTTCATTACGCAACGACTCTAGAATGCAGTGAGGAACTTCCAGAAGTCTATCGACGGTTGGCCAAAGGTTTAGCTAAACCAAATGGCTTTGTAGCACACTTGAGTATACCTACCAACATTCAAGCAAGTTCAGTCGAGACATCTTTAGCATCAGTTCATCTGTCTTGTACTCCTGCAACAGCTAGCGAAGAAGCAATTTCAGAATGTGCGGGGTTACTTTCTCAAGGGTCATTTGCTATCTGGGTGGGCTTTGGTGCGCGCTTTGCCGCTGCGGAAATTCGTCAGTTGGCTGAGAAGACAGGGGCAGCTGTGATGTGTTCACCGCGTGCTAAAGGTATTTTTCCCGAAGACCATCCTCAATTTGTGGGGATTACGGGCTTTGCTGGCCATGAGTCGGTTTTGAAATACATGGAGGAGTGCCGCCCTTTACGGACGCTGGTACTGGGAACACGCCTTGGTGAATTTACTTCTTTTTGGAGTCCGGCAATGGTTCCGTCACGAGGCTTTTTGCATGTGGATATTGACCCAGAAGTACCAGGAACCGCATACCCATCTGCCGAGACAGTTGCAATTCAGTCTGATGTAAAAATATTTGTCAAGGCTCTGCTCAAGTACTTACCGCAGCAGCAAAATCAATCAAAAATTCAGTCTTTGCCCAGACCTGAACGTAGTGTTATCAACCCTAGTCAAGATAGTCCAGTGCGGCCAGAAGTACTGATGAATCTTATGCAACGAGTCATCGTTGAAGGCAGCGATGCGATTGTCATGGCTGAAGGAGGCAACTCATTTGCTTGGGCAATTAACTTACTGCGATTTACTAAACCGGGTCGTTTTCGGGTTAGCACTGGGTTCGGAGCTATGGGTCATTTTGTAACTAGTGTCGTGGGTGCAGCGTTAACACATCACGGTAAAGCTGTGGCGATTGTGGGTGATGGCGCAATGCTAATGAACAACGAGGTCAGTACCGCTGTCAGCTACCAAATTCCTGCTGTTTGGATTGTACTCAATGATGGACGCTACAACATGTGCGACCAAGGTTCAAAAATGCAAGGTTACAAGGATATGGACATATATATTCCCCAAGCAGATTTCGTCATGCTTGCCCGTAGCATGGGAGCCGATGGCATTCGTGTAGAAAAAGAGTCTGACATCCAAGCAGCTTTAGAAATGGCCATGATTTCAACCAGTCCGTTCGTTGTTGATATCCTCATCGACCCAACTCGAATTGCACCGATTGGCACTCGGATTTTCAGTTTGATTTCACAAGGCGCTAAAAATTAAAGGAGATTTTAATTATGCATTATCCAGTAGGTATGCGATCGCTAGCATTGAGTTTACCAAGTATCAAACGTCCAAACGATTACTACAGAGAAAAATACCCGGAATTGATTGCTCAGTCAGAACAAAAAAGTTTAGCTAGGTTATTTTCGGTAAATAACTCTACCCCTAATAACGAGTTTGATTTCAATATGTTGCCTTATCTGCAAGACCCCTTTCGTGGCACTGTTAATCGGTGGGTACTTGCTCCAGATGAATCCTCGCTGATGTTACAAGAGCGCGCGGCTCGTGAGGCTCTGGCTGCGGCAAATCTGACTCCCCAAGAAGTTGATTTAATGCTCGTGGCTTCAATTTGGCCAGAACGGATTGGATTTGGTGATGCGGCCTTTTTGTCTCGTCAATTGAACTTACAAGGTGCAGCCTGGAATATTGATGCTGCCTGTGGAGTTACCCCAGTGGCGCTGCAAACTGCCTGTGCCTTAGTGCGATCGCAAGAGTACCGTAATGTGTTAGTAGTAATCTCATGCTCATACTCTCGCTTTTTTGCTGAAGATGATACCTTGTCATGGTTTATGAGTGATGGTGTTGGAGCTTTTGTGGTTAATTCCCTCGCCCCTAACCAAGGTATTCTCGGTACTAAGACTATTCATACTGCTGCCTTATGCGACATTTTCTTTGCTAAACTCACTGAAGATGAACAAGGCAATCCACAAGTGCGGATGCGGATGGACAAAAGCGCTAATAAGGCAATCCGTGAAACGGCTGTAGACCAATTGCGGACATGTTGTGAAGGTGCAGTTGCTGCCGCTGGTGTCACTTTAGACCAAATTGACTTTTTTATATTCAATACATCTACAGCTTGGGGCGCACAATTCTGCGCGCAAGTTTTAGACATTGACATAGAGCGCACAATCAATCTTTACCCTCATTATGCAAACATCGGGCCAGTCATCACCGTAGCTAATTTGTACTATGCTGCCCAGTTGAATAAAATTTACGAAAATGACTTAGTTCTCATCTATGGCTTGGGTGCAGCAGGTGTCGCCTCTGCTAGTGTGATGCGCTGGGGTGATGTAGCGCTCGGTGCTGTTCCCCATTTGGGTGAACTTGACTCGTTATTGACGAGTTCTTCAGACCGAAGTGATGATTTAATTCACGCAGAGACGCAGAGAAGATAAGGAGTTTGAGATTTTAATAAATTAAATTTCATCCCATGAGTATGCAAAAACAAATTCTCTCAGTAGGATTTTTCCTGTTATCTTTGGTGTTGCCGCTGAAAGTATCAGCACAGAATTATGACGAGATTTATGTTTTTGGGGATAGCTTCTCTGATATAGGTAATGTATTCAATTTCACATCCGGCGCTATTCCTCCTAGTCCTTACTTCAATGGACGTTTTTCTAATGGCCCAGTTTGGGTAGAATATTTAGCCTCTGAGTTGAAATTAAATCTCAATCCCAACACTAACTTCGCTTTTGGTGGTGCTACTACTGGATTCGATAATATCGGACTTTCGATTTTGCCAGGATTGCAGCAACAAATAAATAGCTTTACAACTGCTAATCACTCTGCTAACCCCAACGCTCTTTATATAGTGTGGGCTGGTACTAACGATTACCTCGATTACTTTTTGGGTAACATTCCCAATCCCACCAACTCAGTCGCAAATTTATCAGCAGCCGTAACCTCTCTTGCTGCTGTTGGCGCTGAAGATATTATGGTGGTTAATTTACCCGATTTAGGAAAGTTTCCGGTTACAAAGGGCGATAGTCGCACTTCCAACGCACTTAGTACTTTTACCAGCGCCCATAATTCTAACTTAGTTGCGTCTCTCAGCTTTTTGAGCCAACAAGTTAGCCCCGATATTAACATTATCCCTGTTGATGTTAATTACTTATTTAATCAGGCGATCGCCAATCCCAACAAATTTGGTTTTACGAATGTCACCGACTCTTGCATCGGAGATTCACCAATAGTACCTATCGACATTTCCCCACAACCAATTGTCTGTATCCCAGACAAATTTTTGTTTTGGGACGAAATTCACCCAACAACCGTCACGCATCAGCTAATCGGAGAATTAGCATTTTCAGCCCTCTTAAAAGCATCTGTCCCTGAACCTTCTGTTGTATTGGGAGTCTTGACGTTTGGTTTAGGTGCAGTATCGCTACGGAAACGCTTTCACTTTCCTACCAGATGAATCGCAGTCAAAAATTATACCCTAATAAGGAGAATTTGGATGAACCAACACACTTCTGTAGCCATTCCTAGACCAAAGACAGATGAACGATTACTTTGGGATCTTATTTCTGGGAATATAGGGTTTGGTACATTTCTTGTCGCTTATGACCTCAAGCTTTTTCCTTTGTTAGGCGAAAAACGACGGACTTTGACAGAAGTTTGTGAGATGCTCAAAATCCATGAACGTCCAGCAAAAGCTCTTTTGTCAATGAGCGTATCTCTAGGACTTTTGCAAGTCAAAGATAACTATTATTCACTCACCCCTTTTGCAGAAGATTATCTTCTCGAAAGCAGTTCAACTTATTTAGGCGATTTTTTAGACTTGACAGTTGCTACTGCTTCTACATATTCCTTCGAGAACATCAAGCAAGCTGTACTTTCCAATTCTTCACAAATTTACTCTGGTGAAAAACTGTTTCAGACTCATGAAAAGCAAGCTGACTTAGCACGTACTTTCACTAATGCAATACATAGCCGAAATCTCGGAGCAGCCCAAGCTTGGCCAGATATTATTGATTTATCAGCATACAAACTCTTGTTAGACATTGGCGGCGGTTCGGGTGTTCACGCTATTCATGCCACATTGAAATGGTCAAACTTACAAGCTTTAATTATAGATCTTGCTCCTATATGTGAAGTAGCGCAAGAGTTTGTAGAACGCTATGGCTTACAAAACCGCATTAAAACCCAAGTAAGTGATATGTGGAATCAGCCTTTTCCCACAGCCGACATTCACTTTTATTCTGATATCTACCATGATTGGCCACTAGAAAAAGGTCGTTTTCTCACTCAAAAAAGCTTTGACAGTTTGGAAAAAGGAGGTCGCATCATTATTCATGAGATGCTTTATAACGACCAAAAAGTTGGTTCTGCGGCTGTTGCTGCCTATGATATTGCCATGCTTTTATGGACAGAGGGTCAGCAATATTCAGCTGATGAGTTATCAACGATGCTGATGGATGTAGGTTTCATCGGTGTTGAAGTTAAACCAACCTTCGGATATTGGAGTATTGTAACTGGCTACAAACCTTAAGGCATACAGCAACTTCTTTGTGTCTTAGTGGTAATAAATTTTGAACCACCAAGCCACAAAGACACTAAATAAGGCGAGATACACATTAATCTAACTCTCGCCGTCCTTCTAACGCTCTTGCTAACGTCACCTCATCCGCGTACTCTAAATCCCCACCTACCGGTAGACCAAAGGCAATCC
>JBBSOP010000139.1:0-10337 GCA_038259655.1 Chroococcales cyanobacterium | reverse complement strand
TTGCACCCTGAGTTTAGCAAACTGGACAGCAGTTAAAAAACATTCAAACACGCTGTACTGCGTCCAAGTTCCATAACCGGAAAGCATTTTATGTAGTTTGGTTCGCCGCTTATTCGCCGCTTTGCTATCAGGCAAATCGTAAATTACGAGGTAAAACAAAGTACTCATCGCAGTGTCAAAGCTTTATAGGGAACCCCTTCCTGTAAATGCCGACTCAATAAACGGGCTTGCAATTCAATTGCCCGACGATAGCTGCAACGATAACCAAAAGAGGGATGCTTAAACTCATCGTTCATTTTTCGTTCCCATGCTTGCAAAAATTGTTTGCGTCCAGCTTCCGAAAGTCGATATGCACCAAGATTATCAGTAAAATCATCGGGTTTGATTTCTTTATGGCTGATGACCGAAAGGATCAAATTATCAGCAATCAACGGGCGAAATTCTTCCATTAAATCGAGAACCATTGCGGGTTGTCCTCTAGTCGCTTCGTGCAAATAACCAACGTAGGGATCTAAACCAGCTATATGTACCGCAGCTGTTACCTGAACTTGCAAAAGACCATAAGCAAACCCTAATAACGCATTAACTGCATCCGTTGGAGGGCGGCGATTTCTCCCTGTAAATGACCATTCCTCCTCAAGCATCGCTGACCAAGCAGCAAAATATTCTCTTGCTGCTAACCCTTCTACACCACGCACTTCATCGAGTGTGTTTTGTTCTTTAACTAGCTGTTTACGAGATTTGAGAGGATTATCTTTTTGGTCGTGGCGATACAAAACACTGTATTGATTATGGATTTTACCAGTAACAATTGTTTTGACAATCTCTAAGCGATGGGCTGTGTCATAATAAGCGGCGTACTGCGCCAGTCGTAACTGACCATTACGTGAGTAACCCGGAAGCGCCGAACCTAAATATTTACCAAAACCAGATAGGTAATGTACTGGCATTCCTAGTTCTAAAGCATAGACTAGAGCATCACCAGTTATTTGCGGATTACCCATTAATACTACTTGTTCAACAGTTTGGGCAGGAACCGATTTTTTCTCCCAGTTGCCATCTTCTTGTTTTAAGGCAACTTTAAAAGCTTCCGCAACTTTACTCAAAACTGCATCTGGTTGAGTTACATAAAGAACCGACATATTTTAGACCTCAAGGCGTAGTTTTTTGATTTCTTTTGGCAAACAAATTCTCTGCAAGCTGCAATCTTGACACTTTTTAGGGTGGTCAATGGGTGGTGGCATTTTCTTACCAATTGCAGCTTGCGCTGACTCGATTGCTTGTTCTGTAGCTTGTCGCAATGCGGGTGTAAAATCTACACGTTCGCGGCGGCGGTTGGCGTAGTAGAATATTTCTCCGTAGGGAATAGAGCCTCCTGTACGCTCTTCGAGACACAAAGCCGCACCACAGAGTTGAAAATGGTCGCTCTTGTGGTTTGCCATACGTCCTTTTTTAAATTCCAGAGGAATTAGTTGGTTATCTTGTTCTTCCACCGCGTCAATGATACCGTTGATTAGTAGGCGATCGCTCCACACCCACTGATGTCGATAAATTACCTTATCACCCTCAATATTCTTGCCTTCATCATCAACATTGCGGTGTAAATGGCGACCAATGATAATATGTTCGTTGTCTGCATTTTCTCCCAGTTCGTATTCGAGAAAGAAACGACGGGGGCAATATTCCCAAGCATTTAAATAAGCTAAAGGAAGATAATATTGTTCGTTCATTTGATGTTAACCTCATAACCCTTGTTACACCATTTCACGAAATTATTGATACAAATTACTTTTCTTACTTCCCCTGCCTCCTCTGCTTCCCCTGCTTGCCCAAATGTATCAACTTTAAAGTAAAACGATATTACGGGGTTTTTTAAAGTTTTGAGTTTTGAAATTTTGAATAATTAACTGCGTTTGTCCCATTCCCATTGCAGTTTTACGTCCTACCCCAGCAAAGAAAGCAAAATTTGCCAAAATAGTAGCAATCCGCGCCATTTCAGCCCCACTAAATTTGTACCGTACCCAACCCTGCGCCCCAACTTCCGTACCTCCTTCCATCTTCAATGCATAGGTTTTGAGTTCGTAGGCTGTGACCACAGCATTCCATTCGCAAGTCGGGAGATGATACTCTGATGGTGCAAAAATATTCCACCGTCGATGCAGTGAGTTAAACACTAATTCCGGCAAAGGAAAGGTTTGTACACTTTGATTTTGTTTGAAGCTAGTAGGTGATAAAAAATGTAACTCAATGTCATTTAAAACCTGGGGCGGATTAGATAATAAAGTATAATCAGCCGCACCTGCTAATTGATGTGTTCCTGGTAAGGCATACATATTACGCAGTACAAACGGAAAATCTGCTAATACTAAAGATTGAGTTTCTGATTGTTCAAATCCCCGCATTAATGGTTCAATTAAAGCGCCATCCAATAAACCAATCCGAAAATAAAAATAATCTCCTACACGCACCCCACCGTGACGACGATTTCCTAACAGTCCCGAAATAGTCAATGGTGAATTTTGGCTGGCGTGGATAGTTTCAGCAATTAATGGATTTGCTGCTGCTAACCACTTGATGACTAGCGCGTGTAATGCACGAGATAAAGTAGGCGGTATCTCTCCTACATCCGCAGCTGCAACTTCAACAACGATTGAATGTAATGTAATAGATTTATGCTGTGGTAACGACATTTCCTGCTCCATAAAATATCCCTTTTGGTAGATTTATTTCTTCTGGTAATTGTTGGTTTTGCTGTATATTTAATGTTAATTTAAAAGTTTGCCAATCATCCTTTTTAGTAGTTAAATACTCACCATGCAACTGTGCTTGACTCACTAAACTAACAGGAGGCATGACAATGCGATTATAAAGTAGTATGCGAGTATCACTGGGCAAATCCAACGGGTTTAAAGGATGCACACAAGCATAATTACCAGATTTAGTTTGAATGACGCGATCGGGAATTTGGATAATTTCAACTTTGATTTTCGCTGCCCATTTTCCTAAACGTATCCAACGCGGAATTTTGATGTTTTCTGGAGCAATAATATAAGTGCGATATTGACTACCAACAGCTAGTTCTTTAGCCTTACCATAATTAATCGGATAATTTTTATCTGCACCTTTATCACCAAACTGTTTTGATTTGCCATAATAGGCTACTTGAGCAGCTTTAAAGGTATTAATTTGATAAGACAAATTGATAGGTTGAGCAGGAAATACATAAATTTTCGCTTGATTTAAATGCAAGAGATTTTGTTCCGCACTGGCATCTAAATATGTTGGTTTTTGTGCTAGTTCTCCTTGCAATCGATATAGTTGGGGAATGTAATTAATGGTAAAAAGTGCAAAACTTAATCCCCAATTATGTAAATATTTTTCAGTTTCATAAAGTATTCCCATCTCTCGCGTAGCGAAGAAAACATTATCGTGTAATGTCAATGTGCAGTGATATAATGCCATTTTTATTTGTATAATGATTTAAAAAAAACTAGGCGTAGGTTGGGGAGACACTTCTATGCAGGGGTTCCCCCCCCCGTTGAAGAAAGTGGCGTTTAAGTGCAGCGCAAACAAACATGGATAAAGGTGTTGGGTTTCCTTACCTCAACCCAACCTACAATTTAATTTCCTCAAGGCAAAGAAAAATAGATTACGAATTATTTTTCCCTTTCTTTTTCAACGCGCCAAAAGATGCTGCATAAGCTTGAGTTTGTCCATATAGTGCAGTCATCGTTTCCTGCAAGCGTGTTTCATCTTGATAAAGTGCGTTAACTTCATCAACTAATTCATCTAACTGGGAACCAAAAATTAACTTGGTTTTGCGTACAGGTTCATCGTTAAGTAAGCTATTAGCCACTGTTTCTACATGCTGTAAAACATCACTAATGGGGGTGTCAATATCACCTTTTAAAGCATCATAAAGTGCTTGGGTATAATGCAAGTTACTAAAAATTTCACCATCACAAAAGGCAATACCAGCAATATAATTTCGCATTGTCCCTGTGCGGGATTCTTGTGCGCCATAACGCTTAGTACGGAGTAAGTTACCTAAAACGTAGATAAAGCCTTCATAAGTAGGGTCACGCAGTGTTTCGACTGTGGGAAATGTGACTTCTGGAATCACATGATCTAATTCGTTGATACTGCTACGCATTTCCCCGGCTTCACTCATTGTTCCCCCTTCAAAGGGTGCATTAAATGTAAAACTACGGTGCGATTGTTCGTAAGCGCTGAGAGAAAAAGCTGAATCAGAATAGACTTTGGAACGTTCAGAACCACTATCACCGATCGCAAATCCATAGATAATACAATCAGGGCATTTTTTGCAGGATTTTTCGCCGTTATATTCGCAGTATTTATCTTTATTAGTTTCGTCGGCGCTGGTAAGATTTAACCCACGCAGTAGTTCGCGTCCAGCCAGTCGTTCGGGGGTGGTTTGTTTGCGTTTGAATATTACCAAACGGCTGATTTGTTTTTTACTTGCGTCTGTAGTTCCTAAGCCGGCTTGTGTGCGTGCTGTGTTGAGGATTCCATCTGTTTGGAATACGGGGAATGATTGACTTTGGCGCAACATGATGAAGTGGATATACTTTCCAGAAGCTAAGCGGGGAAATGTGGTTTGAAATTCGGGTTTTAATGATGAAAGAATACTCATGTTTTTGTTCGGTAGTGGTTGAGATTTATCTCACGCAGAGAGAAGTTGCGGTGCGGGGGTTCCCCCCGTTGAGCAAACTTCGGTGGGCGCAGAGGCGCGGAGGGAGTTAGGATAATTTTGCGGATTTTTCTTGCAAGGCTAACCAACGATAGGCAAATTCTGCACCTGATTTAATGCGGTTGCGGTTCTCTTGTAATAAGGCGCGATCGCCTTTATAAAGTTCGAGAAATAATTCACGAACACAGGTTGTCATAAACGCATGAATTGCCGTTAATTCTCTTTCTAATCTTGTGGCTTTATCAACTGATTTATCCATCATTAAAGGACGTTTATAAACCTCTTGACGTTCTATCGCATCTTGAAGTTGTCCAGAGGCTTGCAATATTAAATCATCGACATCAACTTGTTGAGGAACTGACAAAATCATTTCTAAGGCTTTAGAAATTGGCAGTAAAATTGTGTGGCTTGATTCACTGAGATTGGCTTGATAAAATACACGATATTCTTGCACAATTTTTTCAATTATTTTCATAATGTAGCCTCCTTGATTTGTGGGTGAATTATCTTGTTTAACCCAGAACTGGGCGTATTGCCAATAACGTTTAACTTCTTCTTGGCGTGGTATATCTCGTTTATCACGTCGTAATCCTTCTTCAGCTAAACAAAAAATATTGAGTACATTTGTTGTTACTTCTCTGACTGTTTTAATCAAATCTCGCCACTTGGCATCTGGTGGAGAACTGCGAGTATCTAAATGTAAGCTGTAGGCAATTAAAAGCCGTTGCATGGCATTTTCAAAATCTTGAATCCGCAATGAATTAGATAATCCGAGTAAGTTCCAAAATGATGCAGGTGCATCGAGAATTACAGACTCTTTAAAATCACTATCGCTGTTATAAAGTGGAACTGAACTACTAGTAGCTATTACCTTCACTCCCAGCAATATAGAAAGCGATAAAGTCAAAAAAGCTGGTTGCACCCATGCATCAGTCAGGGTTTTACCTCTTGTAGTTGTGTAGTTCATTGCCATAAAAGGCAAATCTTCCTTATTGTATTTATCATTTTTAAATCGCCCTGATGTTGCCTCATCTTTCAACCAAGAAACTGATTGTAAAGCACTTACATTCATTTCTGATCCTAACCATTGTTTACGAACATCCCAGAGATTTATCTGCTTCATATTGTTGACTAACAATTTGATAGCAGCCGCAGTTTGGGGTGAATAGACGTAAGCAGGAAAAATATATAAAAATACTGGTTGTAGTTCTTCCAGTTTTCCTGCTGGTACTGCCCAAAAAGCTTGTCGTAGTAACATTTCTAATGCCCATATCTTGGAGATACCACGTTTAATTTGTCTTCCTCCTAGAGCATTTTTATTACTATATTGCTGCGGTTTAAACAAAACTACCGAATCCATTTGGTCTTCAGATGCAAATTCACCCGAACTTAAAGAACAAATGGGTTGTTTACCTGCTTTAGTTTTGGCATTAGCATAAGCTGTAAATTCGGCATCAAATGACGGATGACTACTTTGCCATCCTTTCACTTCTAAATATTGCGTTAAGTAATCAGAAAAAATATCGCGGATCGGGCTAGAATGTGGAGGGAGTAAATTATTTTCGCTTGCCCAGGTTGCTAAATCTTTCGCCCATTTTTCCATGCGTTCTGAGATATCTTCTGGCTTTAAAGTTGCATGAGTAGCAACATAATACGCTGCTGCATGATACCATCCATACTTTACCCCTCCCGATTGTACTTGTGTTTGTTCGGGAGATATTGTGTCTTGAATGTCTAGTTTATTCAGTATCCAATTGATGTATTCTGGTGAATTACCAAAAAACTCTTTTTCAGTCAGAAAAATAAACTCGGCAATTCTATCGGCACGAATATCTGCACCTTGATTGAGAAATTCTTTTTCAGTTGCAGTTAGAGATAATCTCTCCAATCTTTTAGGGGTAGCAGGGTCTTTAATATTTGCGACTTTGACTTCAATTACCCGTGGAAGTTGGGGAATAAGTTCGGCTGGTGAGAATAATTCTAAGGTTTAAGGTGCAACTTTTAAGCCCTTACCCTCTCGTTTAAAACCAATATCACCACCCAACATTTTACTTCCTAAAACTCCACTAATTTGACTCCAAATAAATTCCTGAAGTTCGTTAATGTCTGGAGTCTCACTATCTGGTGGCGCAATATAAATTACACCTTGTGCAAAAAATAAAATTGGTTCCCATTCTAAGTTTTTAGCAAACTTAATTGTGGCATTATGAATACCATTACTCAAAATACCTACAGTATCTCGCAAGCGATGATAAACCAAACTTTTATTAATATTTAAATACCGTAGTCTTTCCCGCAGTCTTTGTCCTCCAGTTTGAGTATCTATATCTGCTGGGTCGCTAAAATGTACTGCAATATCGCCAAAAGCCAGCAGGTGACGCAAGGGAACTTCTAAGCGGCGACGATCTTTTATTTTAGGGACAGGCCAATTAGCAGGGTAAATATTTGTGCCGACTTTACCTTGAGTATTTTGTGCTAAGTAAGCAATTTCAGTTAAATATTCTTCCCATTCTGTCCAAAATAATTCAAATCTAAATTTTTGCCCCAAATCGCGGCAGAGATTAATAATTTCATCGACTTGCCAATTTTTTGGTGTTTCTTCTCCTTGTCCATTGCAATATTTGTTGTAATCGTGCAGAGTTAATCCTAAGCAAAGTAAATATTTTTCAATCTCCGATAAAGGTTGGGGTAAATATTTACTGATATTCCAAGCTGTTAATAAGCCATTGAGAACATGAACTAATAAGTTTTGGTCAGGACGATTTGACCAATGTTGGGCTTTTTCTTGAGCATCACCTTTGCCTAGTTGAGTTAATATTTGATAATGCGCTTTGTAAGAACCACCCAAAGCCGAAACTAAAGCAAATTCTGACTCTAGAGATGGTAGTAACTTATCAATATACAAACGCAAAACTGTGTCTGTATCTTCTGGGAGAGTTTCAATTAGTAGTGTTTGAAGTAAAGTAGACATCATAAAACGTGAAAAATCCTTTGCGCCTTTGCGTGAGACAAATTCATTCAAAATATCGAAGATTCAAATCGCGTACTAGTAAACTTTTTTAAACGCCACTTTAAAGCTTCCAATAGCAAAGCGTCTTGATTAAATGCACAGGCATAAGCTTGTTCGCTAGCATCAATTAACCTATATAAACCAAATAACGGACTAAGATGAAGAGTGCGGCTGACTTCCCAATGGCTACTCTGTTTATTTTTGTTCACGGGTACTAAAAAAGTTAATAGTTTCTTCTGCCGTAAACAGGTAATTACATCAGATTGAGGATGTCCAATGATGCTTAATTTATCTATTAAGCACAGTTCGCCTATTTGGATTTCGCTACTCTGACGATTGGTGTGAAAACTAATGTTATCAATTCTCTGATTAACCCATTCTTGAATGTGGAGATAAACACTGATAAAATCATCAGGAAATTCTTCTTCACCTCGTTCTGAGTTTTTAGCTGCATTTAAAAATGTCTCGCGGTCAATGATTGCAACTCGCGCATAAGGCAATAATCGTAGTAGGTCATAAGTATAAAAATTATTGCTGTCCCAAACCGCAGCTTGCAGTGTTGAACCACCTCGAAAGCTTAAAAGTTCTTTTTGAGTGGCTTTACCAACTGGGTTGTTTTGCATTGCAAACCATTGTTTACGTGCTGACTCAAAATCTTGTGAGTAGATGCGCTGCAAATCTGCTGTCATGTTGGCGCGTACTATTTCACTAACTTTTCTATTCTCTTTAGTCATCCGCCAAAACATCCCCTGTGCTTGCAATGCACCCCAACGCTGGCGATAGTTTTCAAATTCCTTGGGTGGATCAAACGCACAAGCGATCGCATCTTCCAAAACATCTCGTGTTACTGTCTGATTAAGGCTAAGTTTGTCTTGCAGTCTCGCCATCACCCAAGGCGTATGACCGGGAATTAAAATAAATGCTTTATAGGCATTAAAACCGGGATGTCTACCCAATCTTCCTAAACGCTGCATCACTGTTGCAGAATCACTGGTTTCAAAAATTAATAGGTGGATTTTAAAATCAACACCCACATCAACCGCAGACGTACCCACAACTAAAACTCGCTGTTCTGCATCTTTTAATTCGCTTTGCACTTGTAATCTTTGCTTTCTGTCGATGCGTCCGCTAATTTCTCGAACTTTAACCCCTGGCAATAAATCATTTAGCAAACGCGTTACCTGGCCAGCTTTCGCTACAGAATTAACAATAATCAATCCCCTAGCTTTTGACTCAGCGTTGAGAATTTGCTGAATGACGGGAATCATTTCCCTTAGCCATGTCTGCGTATCTGCATCTTTCGCTAATTCCACAAACTCTAATTCCACAGCTTGCAGAATTTGACGAAATCCTTGCTTTTCCTCACTTGTATACATTCCCTCAATCTCAGCAACTTTAAAACCTGCTTGGCGTAATTGTTCGATAAAATCGGGTTTTGGCGTTGCGGAAGTAAACAAAAATCTTCTAGGACGAGATTGATTTTCTTGGCTGCGACGAATAAAAGCCAGACTATTTACAGCAGCCGTTTCTTGATGACTACCAAAAATATGAAACTCATCAAACACCCATAAATCAGGCCATTCAGCCAATACCAACGGTAGTAAATCGCTACTATAAGCAGGGTTGCGGTATTGATAGTGAGTAATGTAATGGAAAATATCAGGATTGGTCAGCAAAACAGGCTTTTGTTGAATCGCTAGCAACAGTTCTTGAAACTTGTTACTTTTTTCTGCTTGCTTAACTCTTCTATTTAATTCCGCACCAAATAAACGGTCTACTCGTTGAGAAGCATCTAAACCAAACAGCGCATTATATTTGTTTTGTTGTTCGGCTTGGTCTTCCACCAGTTCAATCGTGGGATACAACCCCATCATCCGAAAATCAGGATTGATTAGTCCCGGTAAATTTGCACCCAACGTCTTACCATCACCAGTTGCTGCTTGATTGCAAATAATATCTGCATCCCCATGTATAATTTCTCCATAAGTCTTTGCTTGGTGCGATGATAGAGGACAAGTACATCCGGGAGGTGGCTGGAGATTGGGAGCCTTCTGAGTAACAATACATTGAGAGGTACACCCAAGGGGACAGTTCTCAACTCCTGGGTTGAGTTGAGAGTAAAGAGGCTGTAAAAAAAGCTTCATTTGCTTATCTGTGTTTCTATTGCATCCAGATTAATACCAGTTTCAAGAATGTTGTTATCAAAATTTGATATCAATGCTTTTTTCTTTTCTCGATTGTGGATAACTTTTGTAAAGTTAACCTGTGTAAATTTGAGAAAATAATCTTATAATCATGACCAACGCCAAGTTTTTGGCAGGGAAAAGCACGGGCGAAAACCCCCCACCTCCCGCCAAATCGACAGAACCTTGATAAATAAATAGTTTTAGCGTTTTAAGTATATTTTGGTTCGCCTTTAGCAATGGCTGAAATGGACTTTTAAAACAGTCCTGACAGAATTGCTTCTAGAATGTCCTCTATATATAGGTTGTAGCTGGCGGACTTTCAAATAAATGAAACCCGGCAACGGGATTGAAACAGATGCTCTGCCTTTAATCCATCTTGCCACATCAGCACTTTCAAATAAATGAAACCCGGCAACGGGATTGAAACTAG
>JBBSOP010000138.1:0-10368 GCA_038259655.1 Chroococcales cyanobacterium | reverse complement strand
TCTCATAAAATTTTGAACAACAAGATACATCATTGATTATTGTTACTAATTCCAGTCAAGCCAATCAAACACATTCTGGCTAATTAAATACGTATGTACTACTGGCTAGCGATCGCACTGTGCCAGTTGCGTAAGTCCTGAGATTTTTAAAGCGAAAACTTTGTTTTTAAGCCAATGAATTTAGACTAAAGGTGAATCAAGCCCAGATTTACTTACAATTTCAGTTGAAATATCTATTTCAGCTTGATAAGATGCTCACATTAACCAATAAGTTATCTGCAACAATATTGGCTGAAATTAAACTTTATTTAGATTAACCAAAAATGCCAGACTCATTAATGTATCAACAAGATAACTTTGTTGTTCTAGAAACAAATCAACCAGAACAATTCCTCACGGCATCAGAATTATTAGAAAAGCTGAAAAATGTTTTAAAAAACATTAATTCTCAAGACTTATCACCAGATTTACACAAATTTGATTCTGTGGAAGCTCAAGCACAATATTTAATAGACACAACTTGTCAAATAGATATTAGTCCTGGGGAATATTTGCAGTGGTATGCAGTGCGTTTAGAAAAGTAGTTTTGAGTCAAAATTTCAAAAGTCAATAGTGATTATCACCAAACTATTGACCTTTGGTTAATTAATCTTGTTTGGCAGTAATTAGTGCTAGTTCAATTTTATTTTCACTTGGTTGTGTTATTTTAACTTCTACTCCTGGTCCAAAATATTTGGTCATTTTTTCCTGCTTTTCCTGCCAGTCGTTGATTGGTATACGCGGCGAATCAAATTCTAAAATTAAGATATAAGCGCCATTAACTTCTATTTCTCGTAAACCTGTGACTATTGGTCGTTCTTCATCTGTAGGACTTAGATTCAGAAAAGATAAAGCCCTATCTAAATGCGCCTCTTGACCATAGCAATATCTGGTAATATCTTTGCGAATTTTATTTTGAGTCACAGTGGCTTGCTGCTTTCGCAAGAGTAATACCGACGGCGTTGTAGTTTGACTGAAGGGTACAGGCTTCATCTCATTGGCTTTGAGTGCCAATCCTCCCAGTAACAGAGGAAAACCGTAAAAAAATCCTACAAGATTTAGTGTGGCATTATTGGCAGCGTAGGCAACGAAACCAACAATGACTAATATGCTGCCGACGGTTAAACCGAGTGTTCCCAAAGAAATTTGGCGTAACATGAGCTGAGGATAGTATAAACTTTTAATATATCAGTTCTATTATCATCGGCTATAGTCACAACTTAGGGAAGAGCAACAATGCAAAACCTGAAATTTATCAATGAATTTATTTAGCTCAAGCCAGGAGATACAAGCCTTACCTTTTTTAAGTTAACTTTAAATTTGAAGATATTTAAGGACTGGAAGAAAAAAATGGATCTACAGACTATAAAAGAACGAATTGCCGTAGTTCAAAGTAAACGCGAATACCTGCTCAGCCTCTTAGAGCAACCTAACTTAGGAGTTTTGAGAGTTGATGTAAATCAGGCTCTAGAAGAACTAGATGAGTTAGTTGACGAATTTAAACGCACCATTCCCGAAACTGGAAATTAATTAAGCAGTATCAAGGGCAGAAATACCATTAGGTGGAATCGTCAATTTGCGGTTCCACCAATACTTATTAGCAATGCAATAATTTTCGTTTTCCCAAGTTGAACTGATATTGGGATAATCAACCCGCAACTTTGCAGCATAATTTATCCTGCAACAGAAGCGTCTTTTGAACGCTTTCCTAGCTGCTTTACCAAAGCGATGAGTTCATTCGTTGAGACATCTTTCTTACAAACATCATCAAAAATGGGCATTGCTTTTGTCTGTGTAAAACTCACGTCTTCTACTGAAGAGTAAGCTAGTATTTGAGTCTGTGGAGAAATAGCTTTAATCTGGCTAGAAGCACTCCAGCCATCCATGACTGGCATCTGTAAATCTAAAACAATCACATCAGGACGATGGCGCTTGACCATTTCGATAGCTTCTTGACCATTACTAGCTAACCCGACTACTTGAATATTTTCTTGACAAGAAAAAGCTAATTGTAGGGTTAAACGAGTTAACTCGTGATCATCTGCTACTAGAACACGTAACGTAGAACACTCACAGGATAACATTAACATTCAAGGGAAAGAAAATAATTAAGAACGATAACTTTATATAGTTTAAGGGAACAAGCACTAGCAATTACTCTATCTTATGGATGAATAAATTGTCTTCATCCATAGAAATTAATTAATAACTTATGAAAAAATTTAAGTTTGCTAAAAAACTCAACTTGAATTGAGTTGTCTGTATAAGAAGAACTTTTTTGGCATCAATCAAATTTTAAACCATACCTGTTGAACGTAATGCCATATTCATGAGAGTTTTTTGCGAATTAGTTTCTGGACTATCCTCACGGGGTTGACGTTGGACATAACTGCCATCAGGTTGTAAATCCCACGCTTGGCGGTTATCTGCTAACATAATCCCCATAATTTCTTGCAAGTCTTTAGCAATGTCTGGGTCTTTAACTAAGGTGATTACTTCAACTCTGCGGTCTAGGTTACGACGCATCCAGTCGGCACTGCCAATATAAATTTCTTCTTGTTCGTTGTTATAAAAGTAAAAAATTCGGGAGTGTTCTAAAAATCGACCGATAATGCTAATGACACGAATATTTTCACTAATATCTTTGAGTCCAGGGCGCAAGCAGCAAATACCCCGAATAATTAAATCAATTTGCACTCCAGCGCGGGAAGCTTCATACAAAGTGGTAATAATTTGTGGATCAACCAAAGAGTTCATTTTGGCAACAATGCGCCCCGAAAACCCATTTTGGACGTTCTCCATTTCACGATGAATTAATGATAAAAAGCGATCGCGCATATTTACAGGTGCAACCAGCAACTCTCGATAAGACTTTTGCAACGAATAGCCTGTTAAGAAATTAAATACATCTGTAATATCAGCACCCAATTCTTCCCGACAGCTAAATAACCCCAAATCTGTATACAGTCTTGCTGTTTTGGGATTATAGTTGCCAGTGCCAATATGCACATAGCGCCGCATCCGGTCTTTTTCTCGCCGTACCACTAGAACAATTTTGCTGTGAGTTTTGAGACCCACTAAACCATAGACAACATGAACGCCAACTCTTTCTAAACGCCTCGCCCAGTAAATATTATTTTCTTCATCAAACCGAGCTTTTAATTCGACTAACACAGACACCTGTTTACCATTTTCGGCAGCGGCAATTAAGGCGTTAACTATAGGCGAATCTCCAGAAGTCCGGTAAAGAGTCATTTTAATCGCCAATACATTCGGATCATGAGCAGCATGGGTAATAAACCGCACTACTGTTGCTGAAAAAGATTGATAGGGATGATGAACGAGCAAATCTTTTTCTCGAATCACAGCAAAAAAGTCTTTACCTTCTTCCACATCCAAGGCATCTGGGCTTAAACTCGGCTCTTTTAGCCGTTGCAAACGGGAATGGACTACAGATTGGCGTGGTGGGTCTTTAAGTTCTGGCAATGGTAATGACAGAAAATACATCAAATCCCGCAGTCCTAAAAGACCTTCTACTTCATAAACATCGCTTTCTGTCAATTCTAAATCTTGCAACAATCTAGAACGGATAGTTTCAGGAGTCTGGGGTTGAATTTCTAGCCGTACCGGAGTTCCACCCATGCGCCGTTTTCGCAGTTCTTGCTCGATCGCTAGCAGCAAATCATCAGCTTCATCTTCTTCTAAAGCTAAATCGGCATCGCGGGTAATCCGAAAGGGATGATATTCTTGAATATTCATTCCCGGAAATAAAGACTCTAGGTTGTGGGCGATCGCCTGTTCTAATGGTACACCTGTCCAGTTAATGGGTTGTTCGTTTTCCTGAATCCCTAACTCTGGGGGTAAAGGTAAAAATCGCGGCAAAACACTGGGGACTTTGACTCTAGCAAAAAATTCTTCTTCGGTATCGGGGTTTTTGACCACAACTGCCAAGTTTAAGCTCAGATTGGAAATGTAGGGAAATGGATGGCTAGGGTCAACTGCTAAAGGAGTTAAAACCGGAAATATTTGGTCTTCATAGTAGTTATCTAAATAAGTCCGCTGTTTTTGAGACAAATTAATGTAATCGAGGATATGAATCCCGTGATTTGCTAGCAGCGGTTGCAATGTTTGGTCAAAATGTTGGTGCTGTTTTGTGATCTGCGGAACGAGGGTAGACCGAATATCATCTAGCTGCTGTTGTGGTGTACGTCCATCAGGAGTTAATAGGCTAACTTTCGCTTCTACCTGTTGCTTCAAAGCCGCAATCCGCACCATGAAGAACTCATCTAAGTTGGAACTGAAAATTGCTAAAAATTTGAGCCGTTCGAGTAGTGGCGTTCTGGGGTCACAGGCTTCATGTAATACCCGATTGTTAAACTCTAACCAGCTTAACTCGCGGTTAAGATAATATTGTGGATCGTTTAAATTGATGGGAGTAACGCTCTTTTTCGATTTCGGCATAACGATCGCAGGGTAGCCAGGTGTAGCCCATACAGCTGGAGAACAATAAATATAGTAGATGAAATCGGGCGATCGCTTCTAGCCCTAGATTATACATATCTAAGGTTTTAGGGGTTGTTCATTTTCTTTGATTTCTTTAGCTGCGGCTGCAATTGGTAACTTGAGATTTTGGTCATAGATGAAATCTTTGTTAATTGCTACTTGGAGGTTAGGTAGAGTTATACCGTTGGTGATGCCTTCTTGAGCCGGAACCCGTAATGTGTAGTTACCAACAGGAACGCCATCTAGGCGATAAAGACCAAATTGGTCAGTCATAGTTGATAATACGCGTGCGCCAGCGGAATTGACAAGTTCGACTTGCACTTGTGCCATTGGCTGACCGGCTACATCGGTGATCCGTCCTGCCAAACCATATTGTTCTGTCACAGAGAAATCTAAACGAGTGATTGCCGAGCCTGCAACCTCAGCTACTATTGTAGATTTACCAATCGCCAGTTCTATAGGCATCCTGTCTGGATCGAGTTCAACAACATAGATACCTTCTCGTAAGTTACCAACAAAAAAGTTGCCAGCAGAGTCCGTTTTGGCTGTACTGACTCTGTTGTTGCGACTATCTACAACACGGATATTGGCTCCACCTAAATCAAAACCTTTCTTGCCTCCTTCTACCACAATTCGCCCAGCGATCGCACCTTTCTCCTGTCCCAAACCATAAGAACTAGCAGGAGCAACGCCACCCCCAGCAAAAGACAAATCTGATACCAACAATACAGTTAGGCGATCGTCTCCGAATCCTCCTAAAACATTTCTACTTCTAGAAGGAATGCCTTGATATTCTGCTCTAGCAAATAAGCCTGGAACCACTTGCATACTAGCACCCACAATTGGCCCGACCTCACCATCACTATAAGCAAGTCCTACTCGCCAACTCAGACCGCTGATGTTACGAGAATTATAATTAAGGGTCGTAGAGTAACGAGGCGCTAAATCGCCACCAAATTCGCCACCAAGAGACAACTGATAGTTGCGGTTGAGATTCTGAGTAAGATCTGAAGTGTATATATCACCAAAAGTATTGAAAGCTAGTCTAGTTGCTCGACTAGGGTAATAGTAACTACTGAATAAATATCGCCCATCCAGATCGGGTCTACCCCTTAAAGATAAGTTATTAAAAGGATTTAAAGAAAAAGTAGGTAATATATAATTAGCATCTCTACTTTCATCTTGGCGGCTGCGGGCTATAAATCCCACTTTAAAATTATTACTGAATTTGTAATTTGCTTCTAAGCTATGATTGAAGCGATCGCGCGATTGTCTGCTTGAGTTATAGCCAGTAGGAAATAACTGCGAATTACCAAGAATTTCTAACTTATCAAAATTGATATCTAAATCAGTTGTATAACCAACTTGACCGCGAGATGTACCAAAACTAGTAGCCAGAACAGCCGGATTTGCTAATCGCCAAATGAAACCAGCTTGCGTTTGTATAGTACCAGGAATTGATTGTACAGAACCTTCAAAAGTTAAGTTCTCAGAAAGACCTTGACGCAATTGATAAAATCCGACTAGCCTACCTGATTCTGAACCGAAATCTCCAAATAAAGAATCTTGGGCTAAGTTACCACTTAAACCCAAGCCCCCTAGTTGTACGTTACCTCCTGCTGGTAACAACAAATCAGAAGTATTGATTCGTAAAGAGCGAATTTCAATAGGAATACTGAGATTATTACGATCAAAAATTAATAACTCGATGTCATTGTTATTACTTGTAGGTAAGTTAACATCAATAAAATCATATATTCCATTGAGTCCAACTTGTTGCTGTGCAACTATAATTCCACTAACTCTAAGTTGCACAAAACTTGCTGGTGGTACTTCACCTCTAAAGCTTTGTACAGGTTGCGATCGTCTGGGTAAAAGTTCAGATGCACTATACTGTTGTCTAAATCTATCGGCTGGTAAATTGCTATAACCTATTTGTGCCCCTGTTAAATTTATCCCATTCAATAGGGGATGCAAACCAATTTGTTGCCTACCGGCTTGATAGCGAAATTGATTACTACGTTTATAGAAAAAGTATTCAGTAATATCAGGTTGATTGACAAAATTGTTATTCAGACGAACCCGCCAATTTCCTCCTGCTAGTCTTCCCCCTAAAAGGCTAGAACTGCGAAAGCGTGTATCTCCAGAAGAGTTAGTGATTTGCAATTCTTGCCTGAAATTAGAAAGCCCACTGATAGGAGGTAAAACTTCAGGTTGTAAAGCAGATGCTGTCTGTTGAGATTCGCCACTACCGCGTCGCCAAGGTAAGTCAACAACCAATGCTAAGTTGGAGGAATTGAACTGTAATGATGTAGATAATTTATCTTTAAGTGTTGCTTCACTAATATAAGTAATACCATCAATTTCTTTGAGGTTATTTGCTGCTAAATCAACAACTCCCAAAGGGGTTTTGAATCTGGTATTACCATCAATAGCTTCAATAGTGAAACCCGCAATTTCTGCAAATGCTTGTAGGGGAACTAAAATTGAATTAGCATCAATGCGAATATCTAAACTACCGACTTCTCGGTTATTGATAATCACTCCTACTAGAAAATTTCCGTCTTTGGCTTTTATATTCTGAGTAAGAGTAGACGAACCTGAATTTACAGGTACAGGACTACCGTTATTTTCTGTTTGTTTAATATCAGTACTAGATTTTGTACCAGCTTCTGAATTAGATACTGCACTAGTAGGAGAATTTTCTGCTGGTTGATTGCTATTTTTGGGAATAGATGGAACTTCGGCAACCACTTTATCCGCCGAACTCAAAACTTCTGATGAAAGCGGCAAATCTGTATCAACGAGATTACCAGTAGAAAATTCAGGTGAAAATTCTTCGTTATTGCTGAGGTTGCCAATACCCGCTATTGAATTTTGAGACTGTATTTCTTCCCCAACACTATGTAGGTTATGTGCTTTCGCTGATGTAGCATTACCGCCATTTTCTGAGGCGGCTACCGTCTCTTTTTTTTGCTTTATAAAAGTCAGTTCTTTTTCATGCAAATGTTTATCAAAAACATTTTCTGACTGTAAGGTAATAACAATTACAGGTGGTGTAGGTGGTAAAGCGAGATGCAGCATATTTAATTAAGCACAAAAATTACATGAAATTGGGAAAGTGAGTAAGCGAAGATTCACTGCCTAAATAATCTTTGGCAGCAAATGAATTTAGACGCAGTGAAAATCAACTCCGTCTGACAAGTTCAGCTAGCGATTCGGAAAAACTCACATCTTGCACCAAAAAAATGATGTTGTTTAAGCACCAAGTAGCAAACCCAAAGTCCTTGATTTAGCGATAAAAGCCAAGAAAAGTAATGTAAGTTTATTGGGACTGGTCCCCCTAAAACAAGGATTATATGAAGAGGTGCAAGATATGAGAAAAACTATTTCTTACGAAGACGAGTTCCTAGATTGCGAGCAGCCGGCTTAGTTTGATTTGATGCGTTCGCAGTCGCTTCTGGAATAAAAAAGGGAATGCCTTGCTTGATTTTCACCCCATTTAATTCACCGTTAATATCTAACACGTATTTACCAGGAGCTAATGTTTTAGGGATAGTCAACGGAAGGCGACGACGAGTATCAGGTAACACAGGTAACAAGGGTAAACTTCCCGCAGCAAACACATTCTCTGGAAGTTTTTTTCCAGGTTTTTCTAGGTCATTTATCGGTTTTGTAGCATTAGAACCCGGATATTTAGCAGCAGGCCAAATAGCATATTGACCGTTTAAGCGGACGTAACCAGTACCCTGGCTAGAAACATCAAATAAGGCTGTAGCACCATTAGTTTTAGAATCTACAGTAATTGAATTGAGTACACCAACTCTTTTGATGTCTCCTACATAGCCGTAGAGAACAACACCTATACGTCCAACTGAACGCAAATCTTTGACTTTCCCATTAGTAGAGGGAATTTCTTCAAAATAAATCACGGCGCGGTGTTCGCCAGATTTAGGCTGAACTCTAGGACGAATGGCAAAACGTATAGTCTGAGCGCTGCGGGCAGGAACAGTAAATTGAGATGGAGTAAAGATGACCCACTGCTCCAATGATTCCTCGGTGGGGGGAACCTGTACAAGCTTATTGTCTTCACTCATCTTCCAAGTCTGAACATAAGCCTTAAGTTCAACCGGCTCAGAAGACATGTTGAGTACACGAATGACTTGCGTGCGAGTTTTGCGATTAATTTCTAGTTCAATTCGGGCTGGACTAACGCCAATATTGAGAGCTGTGGCGCTTGGTGTCCCTAGAGCAAATGCCCCTATTAAACTTAAGGCTAAAGCTGTAGTTTTACGAAACATTGTGATAAATTTTTAACTTTTACATACTCCTTTTGAGTGGGAGTATTACTTAATTAACGTTGATTTACCGTTACAGTTAATACACCACCGTATCCACCCGCAGAGCGAGCATTAGCGAGGTCAAAATTCAACCGCGCGCCCCCCTCAACTAAAGCTGTGTTGGTGTTTTCATCGCGGGAGATTTCGATAATAGGTAATGGTTCGACAACAACTCGTACTGTCTGTTCAGAACGTTCATTGTTACTAAATCCATTACTTTTGCCATTTCCTGCCTTAATTTCATAAGTGGCATACAAAGAAGCCACTTGATCTAGAGGAACCCGCATCTGCCAAAGCCCTGGTAATTCGCGGGTAATCACCATATTCAACTGAGGAGGAGCTAGTAAGTCTTGCTGATTTGTTACTGTCTCACTGACAGGAGCAGGCATGATTTCCCCTAACTGTTGGGGAGGAACAATCACTTGTTGGGGCGTGGAGAGCTGATAAATTTGTGTTGGCTCTGGCACATTCAACGATTGCGCTATAGCTTCGGGCTGTGGCCAAGCCAGAAGTGCCACTAGCATACCCAGGCAGTATTTAAGATGATGTTGGTGGCTAATTGTCTGATTGCTGACCATTTGACTGGATTTTTCCTGGTACTTTGTCAAGATAGTTCTGAAGGTTTGTAGTAAGCACTTTAGTGCTTAAAATATAAGGACTGAAGTCCTTACTACGAACTGAACTTATCCATCAATTTAAACTTGACGCACTACTAAACCTCTTGTACTGAGAGAGGCATCCTGCTTGCCTGATAATGGCAACAGGCAAGATGCCTGCACCAGCAGCATTGGGGCTATGGAGTGGCTACGCTGACGTTAATGATACCTCCATCGTAAGTACCAGATTCTGTAGCAGCACTCAAGTCCAAGTCGATCTCTGCACCGCCAACATAAGGTGTATCTAAACCAATTGCAGTAGTTGGGTCAGTACCAGTGCTGGTGATACTGGCAATGGTTGCAGTGGCACCACCAGCAGATGTAAGAGTATTGGTAGGGGCAGTCAAGGACACAGTAGCGCCACCAGGATTGTTAGACCAAACTGCGTATAACTCATCCACAGTTTTTGTGATGCTGCCAGCGGTTATACCACCGAATGGACTGGTTTGATCAATAAGAGTAGTGCCGTTTGTTAGGGCAGTGGAATTGTAATCTTGGCCAATTCCACCTGTCGTTACTGCCGTACCTCCTGCTAATTCTGCTTCAGAAATATCCAAAGAAACTGTTTGGAAAGTCCGCAAGAAAAGTACTTCTGGCACGTTAATTTCGACATCCACGTCTTGGTCAACAGTCAACTGTGCATGAGCTGGTGCAGAGAACAAGCTACCTGCAACAACGGTACCTGCGGCAACAACAATAGCTAGAATTTTGCTTTTCATGAAAATTTCTCCCTGGTGTGTTTGTGTCAATTTGGTTACTTTGGAATTTCGTGGCTTTTGCTCTTGGGTTGGGATTTTAAGAATCACTATTGAGAATAAATTTCCTAATCG
>JBBSOP010000137.1:0-10409 GCA_038259655.1 Chroococcales cyanobacterium | reverse complement strand
GTTCAGTGGCAAGCTGCTGATAATCCTGATAGTTGGTCTTGTTGGCGATTTACGGCAATGGCTAAACTGCCATCAGAAAAACTACCGCTTTACAGTGGATTAACTAACAAAACTGCTGCCGTCTCTTTATCTGGTAATAATCAAGAAACTACAGAAGTGTTGTGGTGGAGTCCTATTGATTTCCAAACACGTAAAGGACGCTATGAAGTCAGATATCCTCAAGGTTTTACAGTCAAGCTGGATGAAGGTGCAAGTATTTATGAACTTCAGCGTTTTTTGCCACTAGGAAAACCACCTGTGGAATGGCCTGGTTTTCAATGGCATTGGAATGGTAAACGCTTTGTGCGAGGATTGGATGAAGTTTCTCTTAATTTAGTTGGCGGTGGCCCGCGAGGCATCGGTTCCGGTGAACTTTCTCCCAACATTCCTATCAATTGGAATGCTATGCGTGGCGATTTAGAGTTATTAAATCTTTCTCCTAAATTAACCAACGTTAAATATTATTCTGGTTGGGTTGACGAAGCGCAAATTCAACCTTATTTAACCGTTGTACCACAAGAAAAACCGCAAAACCCAAAACCGAATCCTTTGGCAGAACTAGCCAAGCAACTACAATCTCGTCAGTAATCTTTTTATTTATGAACGCTGAAACAACATCCAGGGTGTCTGTTGCTTTAACCATTGCTGGGTCAGATAGTGGTGGTGGCGCGGGGATTCAAGCTGATTTACGCACCTTTGCTTTTCATTGTGTCCACGGTACTAGCGCTATAACTTGCGTTACCGCACAAAATACTCTAGGGGTAACGCGGGTTGATGCTATACCCCCAGAGGCAGTTGTGGCACAAATTCAAGCTGTAGTTGAGGATATCGGCGTACAAGCTGCTAAAACGGGAATGCTACTCAACCAAGAAATTATCTCTGCTGTTGCCCAACAGGTGGAAGCTTTACAAATTAGGAATTTAGTGGTTGACCCAGTGATGGTATCACGTACAGGAGCGCAACTAATTGACGATGATGCTGTAAAGATACTCCGCGATGCCTTGATTCCTCAAGCAACTATTGTCACGCCTAATCGCTATGAAGCACAAATTCTCAGCAATTTACCAATTAACTCTCTAGATGATATGGGTGCAGCAGCTCAAATTATTTACGAGACTTTAGGGGCAAAGGCTGTTTTAGTTAAGGGTGGGGGAATGCAGGGAAATTTGCGTGGTGTTGATGTTTGGTTTGATGGGGAAAAACTAGAAGTCTTGACGACAAAGTTAGTAGAGACAAAAAATACCCACGGTACTGGTTGTACATTATCAGCTGCGATCGCTGCTAATCTGGCGATGGGAAAAGAATTGTGGCCAGCAGTACAACAGGCAAAAGAATATGTTACAAATGCACTCACCTACTCAATCAATATTGGTAAAGGCCAGGGACCTGTAGGGCATTTCTTTTCTCTGTTACAAAATTAACCATAAAAAATCTTTGCTCTGAGAGCATTTTTCTATTATTCTTGGGCTAGTTTCCAGGATAACTATCTTTGATAGCATCTGGGAATGATTGCATACCTTAATTTTTGATACTAAGTCACCGATGCGAACAACCACAGGTTCTGTTCACCGCAATCCATCAAAATCAAGCTCTCCAACCTACCCTCCCTCTGTACCCATTTCCGTATACCGAGAATTGTCAGCTGAATTGCAAGCGACACAGGCGAGGTTAGATGCACTTACAAACAAAAATAAACAACTAGTGCAAGAAAATCAACTACTTCGTCAGGAAATCACCAAAGTTGTTCAGTCTTTTTTACACCTGCAAAACTTGGTGGATTCCCCTGCTATATCTAATTATCACCAAACTCCGTGTGCTTCTGTTGACCATCAAGCAACTGAAGCACGTCCACGTCAGCAAGTTTCTCGTTCGCGTCAACCTGTTGTTCCCGTCCGCGCGTCTGTGACAGCAGAAGTACCGAGCCAGAAAAGCCGTGCTTCAGACTTCTCCGTACCTGTAGGGAAAATAAATTCTCCAATGCCCGAAACAGTCTACATAGAAGAGCAAGAAGTCAACTATTACCCTTCTAAACAGACAAAAGTTAAGGAATTTAGTGGTTGGTGGTTAGCTATTACTATCTTGTTAATTATGTTTACCGCTTTTGGGGCTGGATACTTGATTGTGCGTCCTCTATTTCAACACCAGAGTCGCTAGGGGACATCCTCGCAGTTGCTTTGAGTTGCCAGCTTTTGCCTAATTATCCAAAATTACTTTGTAAATATCGGACTAAATTTACTCAATAATGAATTTACAGCAGTTCCCAAGTACATGAGGTACACTCTAGCCTCTAATTACTAGCTCCTAGCCCCTAGTCTCTAATCCCTAATCTCAACGAAATGTACCTCACAAAAACGAGAAATGCTATATCTACATTTTGAGTTATGAAAACCACATACAAAAACGCTCGTTAGAAAATAACTGTCACAGATGACTTGATTAATCCTTGCCACTACTAACTAAGGTCAAAATTTCTTATATAGAGTGCATACAGTTTAAAAAAAGTTGTAATTTTTACATATTTTTTTTAATTAAATAGTGCGAATGGTGAAACTGTCAGACAGCATATCTGGTTAGATAGATAAACGAACCTATTAGAAGTCAGGAGTCGAGAAGATGAAAAAAGTAGAAGCAATTATCCGTCCGTTTAAGCTTGACGAAGTAAAAATTGCTTTGGTCAACGCTGGTATTGTCGGCATGACCGTTTCTGAAGTCCGGGGGTTTGGGCGGCAAAAAGGTCAAACTGAACGCTATCGCGGTTCTGAGTATACCGTTGAGTTTCTACAAAAACTGAAGGTGGAAATCGTTGTTGAGGAAAGTCAGGTTGATATGGTGGTAGACAAAATTATCGCTGCTGCCCGCACTGGAGAAATCGGCGATGGTAAAATTTTCATCTCACCTGTTGAGCAAGTAGTGCGGATTCGCACTGGGGAAAAGAACACAGAAGCAGTTTAAACACTCAGTACTGTTAGCGTCGCCCCTGCTAAATGATGAGTTTGGCGTTACTGAACAGAAGGATGAAGTGTACTGATTTGAAATCAGTAACGCTTTCTATTAAGTTGGGTGTGGTCGCATAAAAGGCCACAAACCCTTATATTAAGGACTCTAGGGCGTGTTTTCAAACTCGAACTGTAGGTTGGGTTAAGCATAGCGCAACCCAACAAAGCAACGTAAATGTTAGGTTTGAAAACAGTCCCTAGTCCTCTCTAAAAGACGCTACGCGCAGCGTCTCCCCTTGGGAGAAGGAAGTGCCGCCGGCTTGTAGCAAGTGGCGTTTGACGTAAGGAAACCCAACACCTTCATCCATGTTGGGTTGCGCTGCGCTTAACCCAACCTACTAGCTACTAGCGCTACTACATATATCGCAAACATTTTTTGAATTGGTATTACCTGCACACGGTACATTACGAACCGACAACAGATAATAGACAATTGCGTAAGTCATTATTTACATATTGTGAACAACAATATACAGCAGAAAACTTGACGATCAAAGTTTTTCTTATTCAGATACATCTATTGTTTATTTGTATTTTTTCATATTATTAATGAATATAAACTAACATTTCTAGTTTGGATGTATCTACGTAAGAGTATGTTATATCTACCTTACAGGTTTTGAGAGCATTACATAACTATGAAACCTAAAAAGAACCCTCCCACTACTGTGGTGAGGGTATTATATGCATCTAAAACTAAGATTTTCCTATTAATCTGCGTTTTCATCATTAGCATTTTTGGAATCTTGTTATCAAATTGGTTAATGACAAGTCAGATGGCTGTTGCGAAGGTTAACTTTTTGCAACCGGCTCCTAGTCAGCCATTAGGATATTATGATTACTTTGGCAAACTACTTAACCCCCAACAAGCAGCAGCATTAGTTGAACAACGAGGACTTGACTCAAATGACCCAATTTCTTATCAACGAATAGGAGCAGTTGAAATTACTGAAGAATTAATTGCCAAAGGTGAAGATATATTCTTTAACCGCAAAATTGGTGATACATTTGGACTACAAGGAGTATTTGGTTTTGGACTTGGTATTGCTACAATTTTGCCAGAATTGAAAACAGCAATAGGTAAATTGCAAGGTCAGCCAACCACAAATTTACAAATTATTCTCGAAAAAGATATCACGTTAGGTAGTCGAACTTTTCCCGAAGGAACTGTCGTTAATACAGGTTTAAAAATGGAAAAGGGGGGGACTTTTCCGATTGGATTGGGAATCACACCTAATATTGACATTAGCTGTGCTGCTTGTCATGTATCCCTTTCAAAACAGGGTGAAAAACTTATAGGAGTGCCTAATGGCGAAATTGCTACGCCTTTGTTAGTTGCTTTAGCCCCCAATTCAGCGGCGGGATTTTCGCGGTTAAAATTTAACCCCCTCAGCCCAGAATACCGAGGTAATGGCAAAATTATTCTGGATAGTAAAGGTAATGAAGTTGAATTACCTGATCCTGAAAAGTTTGAAAAAGCCTTTGATGATGCAGTATTAGATGTACCTTTTGGTAATTTTGAAAGTTCTTCAGATAGTATCAATAATACTACTCAAATTCCCAGTGTCTTCACATTTAAGAATCATCCTTATTTCTTTGATGGACAATTTTCTGTAGGCCCGTTTGCAGGATTAAGCGCTAATAATAACGGTGTTCATTCTTCGGAGATTAATTTATTGGCTGCTGCTCAACTCAGTACCGAAACGCTGAATATTGATCCAGAAGTTTATATTGGTACGTTCTTGCAAAATGCAGCCAATCCACAGCTACGTTTACCTGAAGGAGTTGTAGTCAAACCCTCAGAATGGTTGCGTCAAGTTTTACCTAACCCTGTAACAGCAGAATTAGAAGATCAAGTTGCTGCCCCTGGTACGGGAACTTATCCTTCTCTGCGGCCTAGCTTGTTTACCTATAACGGCTTGATTTTCAGTCCAAATAGTGGGAACTCTAACGATATTGCCAGTGGCTCTTTTTTGTTTGCTAACAATGCCATGTCTGCTTTCCAAAATAGCTTGGTACCACCCGCTAATAAAACTTCGGAAAATTGGCAAGCATTAAGCAAAAACTCTGTAAAACGTGGAGCAAAAGTGTTTGAAAAAGCCAATTGTGCAACTTGCCATATTCCACCTTTCTTTACTGACAATAAAATTCATCCAATTGATGAAATTCAAACTAACCCAGCCCGTGCTGAGTCACGCTTGGCAATCAGTAACTTGTTAGTGCCACCTAAGTTGTACACTTTCAATACTCCTGTTCCTATACCTGCGAATGCTGAAGTGCTAGATGTACCAACACAGGGTATTTCTGACAATCCCACAACTCTACCTAAAGGTATATTCCCAAAAGGAGGTTACAAAACTATTTCCTTGCGTGGTCTTTATTTAAGCGCACCATATTTGCATGATGGTGGAGTTGCAGTAAGGGCTGGAAGTCTAAAAGTTAATGCCAATGGTAGTTTTGAGGTTATTGACAAAAGCGGTTTAGGACTAACAGGTACTCTCAGTCAAAGTATACCTGCTGATGCTGCCAGTAGCTTACGTGCCTTGGTTGATCGTAACCTTCGTGCCTTAGTTATCAAAGCCAATCAAGCAAATCCTAGTTTAGTGCGTAGTAACCTTGATGGCACAGGTCATGATTTTTATGTAGATAGACAAGCTGGGTTTAATTTCAATCAGCAAACAGACCTGATTAATTTCTTGCTAGCACTTGATGATGATCCTGGTAGTTTTTAACTAAAGTTGCAAGATACCTCAATACAGCTTTTTCTGGGATGCTATTGCTTGCTTTCGTTGTGTCCACCAACTAAAACCACAAGCAAGCAATAAGCCACCTATTGTATAAGGTTCGGGAACAGAACGCCTAATAACACTAAAGTTGCCAAAATCTACATCACTAGAAAACTCGGAATAACCTTCATTAAAACTACTGTAAAATACGTTCACGTTGCCCATTCCGTCTTCTCCGTTTCCGGCAACCAAGTAAGAAAAACCGTTTTTGGTTAACAGTGGTGGGTTTGCATTCAACAAATTATCATTGATACCGTATTCACCTGGTGAAAGTAGCCCGATGATTTTCTCTGTAGTTCCTTGGGCTACTCTTGCCCCACTGATGCCAGTAATGGTGTAGTTGTTATTTAGAGGATCTAAATCGGTGGTGGTGAGAACACCGCTAGCTGAAATTGCTGTACCATTTTCTTCATAACTGGGAAAAGAGTACTGAAAATCAAATAACTGTATAGCTTGTGCCGCAGAAGATCCAGCAACAGTAGTAAAGACAACAACAGCACTAGCAGTAGCAAAACTAAGCTTGTTAACTAATTTCATGAGATAATTCTCCAAAAAATAAAGTTAATAAATTCTGGTATTATAATTATCTTTCAAACAAACGATCGCTCATCAATCTATAATGTATTATCCGAGCAACGTTTTAAGTTGAGGAATTAGAGCTTTTAAAGCCTGACCCCGATGACTTATTGACCCTTTCAACTCCCGCGACATCTGTGCAAAGGTCAATTGTTTGTCTGGCACATAAAAAATTGGATCATAACCGAAACCACCATCACCGCGGGGTGCATGAAGAATTTCACCACGACAAATACCTTCAGATTGTAAAACGATCGCACCATCAGGACGAGCGATCGCTACTGCACAGACAAATTGTGCCTGACGATTAACTTCGTTACCTAATTCCCTCAGCAACCTAGCAATCCGTTCTGAGTCGTTGTTGCCATAACGTGCAGAATATACTCCTGGTACACCATTTAAGGCATCTACTTCTAAACCAGAATCATCGGCAATTGCCCATTGTTTTGTGGCTTGAGCAATTTGAGAGGCTTTGAGACAAGCATTAGCAGCAAAGGTTTCGCCTGTTTCTTCAACTTCTAATTCTTCCGGTTTGAGAATCAATTCCCAATCAGAATCTACTAGGTAAGCTTGCATTTCCTGCAATTTACCTTGATTACTTGTGGCTAGTATGAGTGGTTTTGTCATAGGAAATGGGGCATGGGGCATAGGGCATGGGGATGAAGAAAAATTACCTCTTTCTCCTTGTCCCCTTGTCTCTTTCTTCAATCTGCCCAGTGTTTTGCCCAAGCAAGAGTTTTATGTACTTGTTCAATTGTGGGGGCTTCGCAGTAGAGGCGTAAGACTGGTTCAGTACCGCTAAAGCGAATCATTAACCAGCTTTGATCGGCTAGACGGAATTTGTAACCATCAATGGTTTGACAATCAATTACTGCTAACCCTGCAATTTCTGTTAAGGGTTGAGTTTGCAGTTGTTGCAAAAGACGCGATCGCACTTCCATACTTGCTAAAGGTAAATCAATGCGATCGTATGCTGATGTAAAATCTGTTTTTTCTTGCAACTGGCGATAATAATCACCTAAATCTAGCCCGGAATCGACGATCGCCTCCAGCACATATAATGCTGATAATAAAGCATCGCGTTCGGGAATATGGCTACCATAACCAATTCCTCCCGACTCTTCACCACCTAGCAGTACCTTTGCCGCTAACATTCTGTCAGCGATGTATTTATAACCTACTGGTGTTTCAAAAATCGATAAGTTATGCAATGCTGCTACACGAGGCATTAAGTCAGAACCGCTGACAGTTTTAACTATTTCACCGCTAAAGCCACGCCTTAAGGTCAAGTGGTCAATTAATATCGGGATTAATATTTGAGAACTCAAGAAATTGGCTTCGCCGTCAACTGCGGCAATGCGATCGCAATCACCATCAAATACTAACCCCACGGCTAAACCTAATTTATCTGTCTGGCGGTGAGTTTTGATGACTTCAAACAAACGCGATAAATATTTAGGCAGAGGTTCCGGCGCACCTCCACCAAATAAAGGGTCACGATTGCTATTGATTTCATGGACGCGATCACCTAATAATTTCTCTAATCCACCAGCTGCCGCACCGTGCATGACATCAGCAAATACCGTCAGTTTACCAGAGGCGATCGCGGAACGAATTTTGCCAATATCAACTTTTTTTTCTAGGGCTTCTGTATAACTAGGCCAAGGATTAAAGTTTTCTACCTTGCCAGGAGTGCTTGCTGGTGGTACTCCGTCTAGCAACAGCGTTTCAATTTCTTTTGTCACTTCTGGCGATACCGAGCCACCAAAATATCCCTTGACTTTTAATCCCAAATATGTACCAGGATTATGACTAGCTGTAATGACTAACGCCCCTAAAGCATTGAGTTGTTTTGCAGCCCAGCTAAAAGCAGGAGTTGGGGCATAGCTTTCACTGAGTAAAACATCAAACCCGATGGCGGTGACACTATCAGCGACAGCACGAGCAAAGTCTTCTGCCATAAATCGGCGATCGTAACCAACAACAATTGTTCGACTACCGACCGTGGAAAAATATGTATTATATAATACTTGTGCAGCGGCTGGGGCTACTAAGGCTAGACGTTCAAAGGTGAACTCGCCACCAATAACGCCCCGCCAACCATCTGTACCAAATTTAATAGAGTTAGCTACAACTGGCATCGAGGTATCCTAACTGTCTACCAGAGGATTTTAGCATTCATCTATGGTGCAGGGTAAAAAAAGAATATGGTAAAAGTATGTACGCTTAATACTAGATTGTTTTTAGACTAAAAAGATCTAATCTCTTAGTAGAGGTGCGTAGATGCGTGATATTTAGTAGCTTTGTTGGTAGTAAGCGATCCCTTTTTCGTATTTGTCTCAAGCTTGATAGATGTAACCTAGCCACTTTAATAAAAAAATCTCAACAAATATTCAAGGTCATTTATTTAGAAATCCACATCAAAATGTTAGTTGAATCAGTTCAGAATAACAGCAAGAAATTGAAATTATTGCTGATCAAAATAAGTTGTTTGGATAAGTTTGTAGAGTAGGACTTACGCAATAACTCTCTAAAACCTCTTTACTTCTCTGCGAGACGCTGCGCGTAGCTTGCTTCAACCTAGGAGTACGTGTCCTTTGTGGTAGCCTACGGCAAGCCGCTTGAGCGTTTACGTTTTTCATAATTTTGCGTAAGTCCTGTAGAAAATGAGCAAGTTTAAAGTTACGATTCAATAATGGTATGAATAAAATAATATTTAATCTATATAATTCAGTCTTTGGGTTGATGCTTGTAAGTTTACACTGTGATTTGTCTAAAAAATGATCGCACTTAAATTAGCAAATCATCTGCGACTGTTAGCATTGAAATGTTAACTTAAAAGCAAAGTTATTTGCCCTAGTTTGAGGAAAATTCTATGACTACAACCCTCATAGAGGCTAATTCCATTGAGTCATTGTTAGGTAAAGAAGCAGAATCTCTGCTTACCTACAAAGCAAAAGTTTCTCAAGATTTACTACATTTACCAGGCTCAGATTTTATAGATCGAGTTTGGTTAAACAGCGATCGCAATCCTCAAGTATTACGAAATCTTCAGCAACTTTACTCTACTGGTCGTCTAGCAAATACTGGCTATCTCTCAATTTTACCAGTAGATCAAGGCATTGAACATTCAGCCGGGGCATCTTTTGCACCTAATCCGATTTATTTTGATCCAGAAAATATTCTCAAGCTGGCACTAGAAGGAGGTTGCAATGCTGTTGCTACTACCTTGGGAGCGTTAGGTAGTGTTTCGCGCAAATATGCCCACAAAATTCCTTTTATTGCCAAAATCAACCATAACGAACTGCTAACTTTCCCTAATCAATATGACCAAATATTGTTTGCTGATGTAGAGCAAGCTTGGAGTTTAGGAGCAGTGGCTGTAGGTGCAACAATATATTTTGGTTCAGAAAATTCTACTAGGCAAATTCAGGAAATCAGCCGAGCTTTTAAACGCGCTCATGAATTAGGGATGGTGACAATTCTTTGGTGTTATCTGCGTAATAACGCTTTTAAACAAGATCAAGATTACCATCTTGCCGCTGATTTGACTGGGCAAGCAAATCATTTAGGTGTAACAATTGAAGCCGATATCATCAAACAAAAGTTACCTGAATGTAATAATGGTTATGGTGCGATCGCTAAAGCCACTGGTAAAAGTTACGGTAAAACCGATGAACGAGTTTATACAGAATTAACAACCGATCATCCAATTGATTTGACTCGTTACCAAGTGCTGAATTGCTACTGCGGACGTGCAGGATTAATTAATTCTGGTGGGGCGACTGGTAAAAATGACTTTGCTGAAGCAGTTCGCACAGCGGTAATTAACAAACGGGCTGGTGGTACAGGGTTAATTTCAGGACGTAAAACTTTTCAGCGTCCGTTTGAAGAAGGAGTGAAACTGTTTCACGCAATCCAGGATGTTTACTTATCGCCAGATGTAACCATAGCCTAGTCTCGACAAAATAGGTGGGTAATGCCCACCTGACTTTTTATCATCTTGCTCAAT
>JBBSOP010000136.1:0-10470 GCA_038259655.1 Chroococcales cyanobacterium | reverse complement strand
TAAACAGCAAGAAGAAACCCAAAAGCGAGGAATTGAAGTAACAAAACCACAACCTTCTCCTCCAATTCCTGCTGCATTGTGTCTTATCGTTCCAGCATCTATAGCCAGTAACTTTAAAAATGGTGCAAATTTAAATGTTGAGCAGCTAACACATCTTATAGATAGTGCCTCGTATTTTCTATGTACTCATATTAAAGCTGCAAATTCAATTGAGGAACTTTTAGAAACGACAGATGAGCAGATTCCATCTGATAGCAAGCGAGAAGTCTATATCAGAATCAATATTGATGATGGTCGAAATTTAATTGATAAAAAAATTCCCTACTATTTAAAGACAAATTTACCAACTAACTTGCAGTGTATTGTTAAACAATTGGCTTGTCTCAAAAGTCTATCTGGTTTAGAAAAATTTAACCGTGTTTAAGGAGTCTACAAATGGATTGGAAAACAGCATCTTCTTATTATGAAACTCGCCTTAGTGATGCTCTCAATGTGCAGCGGCACGCGGTTAATTTAGCCAATTTACCCCAAGCCGAAGTTCCCACTAAATTAAAAGAAATACTTTTACAAGAAGCAGAACCCACTCGTCGTCAACTGGAAAGACTTAAAAAGCGGGAGTTTCGGATTGCTGTTGTGGGTTTAGAGAAAGCAGGAAAAAGTACTTTTATTAATGCTTGGCTAGAATGTGATTTACTTCCAGCTAAGGGAGGAAGATGTACATTTACAACTACACAAATTTATTCAGTTGAAAATGAATCGGAACAAAAACTCGAAGTACAAGCCAGAACTGAAGAAGAGTTTATCAATTTATTAAAAGAACTTGAAAAAGTAGGAGCGCAAGAAGACCTCAAAACTATCCAAGCAAACGAAATAACTTTACAACAAGTCAGACGAGAAGGAAATCTGACTTTTCAGTTTACTAGACTTGAAGATATTAGAGAACCACTAAAAAAGTATGTAGCAGACGAAAAATATGCTCATGCTGTTTTAGAAGCTAGACTTTATACTAACAAACTTGCTCAGGCAGAAGGTATTGTTTTTTACGATGTTCCGGGTTTAGATTCAGGTTTAGCAAAGCACGTTGATGAAGCACAAGAAATGTTGTCAGACTGTGATGCTGTGATATTAGTACAACGTTTCACTAGTCTGAGAGAAAAAGAACTAGAAATTATCAAATTTACAGAACTAGGTGATAAAAACGTCACCGTTGCTGACAAGCTTTTTGTTTTCTTAAGTCGGATTGATTGCATAGGTAGTGCAGAGGCGCTTGAAACCCATATTGAAGAAGCATCTCAAGACTGGCTAAGACGTGCAAATTTACCCAGACAACGTATTGTCTCTGGTTCGGCGGGAGCATATCTGCTTTTAAATAACTTAGCCGGAGAACAGACTAAGTTAGAAATTGGGGATGCAAGTAATATCCAATCTCAGTTGAAGAGATTAACTAAAATTGTTGATGAAGAAACTCTTAATAAAGATGGTACTGGTATTCCAGAAATAAAAGATAAAATATTTAACTATATCAATACTGAACGTGTAGCAATCTTAAAGAAAAGGTGTGAAACTTCTATTAATAAGATACTCAGCAATTCTGAAGAAATTTATACTTTAGTCAGTAAAAACTACCCAGAAAACCCTGAAGAGGCAAAGCTATTTGCAGAAAACAATAGAAGGGTTTTATTTACAGAATGGTGGAATCAAAAATGGGAAAATATTAAAGCTGATTTACAAAAATACTACGAGTATTCTGTTCTCAAAAAACCCTTAGATAGCTTAAGCGCTAATTCCATCACTCAAATAGAAAAATTTCGAGAACGATATATAAAAATCGTTGAAAACGAAATGAAAAAGCTCAGGGAAGAAACAATTAAAAAGAAAGATACTATTTTTCTTGCCAATTCAAACCCAGAATTTGACCGGATGAAAGCTAATTTTGCTTGGCGTGATGATTTATATGGAGATATTAGTAAGCTTTTAGCTGCAATTGCCAGACAATTAGCTATAGAATTAAAAGACGAAGCATTAAACTTAGTCGAATATATGACAAGTTTATTATGGGGAAGTAATCAAGTAAAAGCTAGGCTAATTGAAAATTCAGAGGATGACTTTTTATCTAAATTAGAGAATAGTTTAAGTGTATTGTTTCTCCGCTTTGCACGTCCCGTAGCAGAAGTGCTAATTCGCGGGCCAGTGGATAGTGATACCCGGAGAAAAATTACTGAAAGTGTGGGAGTAGATATTGAAATTGTTGATAACTACTATAGTGGTGAAGAAGATGCTTTTAGAGTTTTGAAAAGATATGTTAAATATGGCTCGGATTTACTTTTTAAACCTCAAACTCGGCAACAAGTATTAGGAATAACAGAACCAAGAAAACAACAAATTATTATAGATGTTTATGATGATTTAAAATCTCCTCAATCAGCGGTAGTTTTTGAGATTAATAATGATATTAACGCCTTTGAAGAATATTTGCATTATGCAATTTTTGATGCTGCTGGTTTTGAGTCATACTGTATTCAAGAACTCAAGGGTTTAGTTGATAGTTTTAGAGCCAAAGAAGGCAGTTGGACAGGGGTTGCTCTGAATGAGTGGTTGCAAGGAAACCCACTTCTATTAGCCGAAATTCCCTACAGTTTGAAGTCACAAGAGTCAAACCTAGAAGTTAGTGAAAGGTTACGGCAGCTATCTATTGCATTAAAAAGGACTCGGTTGTAAGAAATACAATTGCAGTCTGTTTTTAATTTTAAAATGTAAAGACTTGTTACTCCAATTGAATATGTTGCTAATGCCATATTGATTCGCTTTGCGGTTTCGAGTTGTAATTCTTCGATTTTACAACCACTTTTTAGTACATAGTGATAACGTTCTATCAACCCGATAATTGCTATCATCCAATGATGATTTCTCGCTTGTCACTGACAGAGTGCTATTCATAAGCAAAAAATGCGATAGTTTTTGCGAAATTTGTATCATTGTAGATTCTAACTACAAAGTGCAAGTTAGAAGTTAGGAATTATCAGTTATGATTTTTGTGATTTTAATTCCTAACATTTAATTATTTCCTAACTCTTAAATGGAACGTCCAATTTTATACGTAGCCATCACTAACCACGGCTTTGGCCATGCGACTCGCACAGCATCAGTAGCGGCGACAATTCAAAAGTTGTGTCCAGAAGTCTTGTTAATTATGGTGACAACTGCACCTCGATGGTTGCTAGAGTGCTATATAGAAGGAGATTTTATTCATCGTCCCCGATCATTTGACTTGGGTGTGATACAAGCAGATAGCTTGACAATGGATAAGGACGCGACTAAAGAAAAGTTGCTAGATATTCAAAAACATCAAAATTCTCTAATTGCTTCTGAAGTCAATTTCATCCGCCAAAATCGTGTCAATCTCATTTTGGCAGACATCCCTTTTCTGACTCCTTTATTTGCTAAAGCGGCAAACATCCCTTGCTGGATGATGAGTAATTTTGGCTGGGATTTGATTTACCGAGATTGGGGAGACGAATTTATTGCTATTGCTGATTGGATTAGTGATTGTTACTCGAAGTGCGATCGCCTATTTCGTCTTCCTTTTCACGAACCAATGCAGGTTTTCAATAATATCACAGATGTCGGCTTGACTGGTGGTTCCCCTCGTTACTCTGCGGATGATTTACGTGCTACTTGGGGGATAACTGCACCCTTGGAAAAAACTATTTTACTGACCTTTGGTGGTTTAGGTTTAAATCAGATTCCTTACGACAACCTGAAACGTTTTCCAGATTGGCAATTTATTATCTTTGATCAATCTGCACCCGATTTACCTAATTTAATCAAAATTACTGACCGTAAATATCGCCCTGTAGATTTTATGTCTATTTGTGGGCGTGTTGTTTCTAAACCTGGTTACGGCACTTTTGCGGAAGCTACACGCTTGGGAGTTCCTCTTGTGACTATTCCTCGTAATGACTTTGCCGAAGCGGCTTTTCTCTTAGAAGGCATTATTAATTATCATCAACATCAAATTATCACCCCAACTGAGTTTTTTCATGGGACTTGGGATTTTCTTAATCAACAGCCCCAACCACCAAAGCAATCTCAGCCTATCGCTAAAGATGGTAATGAAGCGATCGCTCAGGCTGTAATTAGCTATTTTCGCACTCTTTAAGCTCATCCCACCCCTTGAAGGGGCAGGATTTCGCGCCAGTAGTCAGTAGTCAGTTATTTTTGCTACTGACCACTGACTGCTTTGGTTATTTATAAAGTTCTGTTGCTAAACGCCAAGCCAGAATCCCTGGAATCAGCGCCACAGCCAGAGCAATGTAGACTTGAGTATCTGAGATAGGCATACTTAGAAACCTCCTGAGCTTCAAATTGATTTTGAACCGTTCGTTTACTACTTTTCCTTGTTTTGCCAAGATTGTGGAATATCTTGTTACAAGATGCAACAAAAGCAGGTCTCAATCATTAAAAAAATTTATTAAACTATGGATTTTTATCTGGGGATCGACTTTGGTACTTCTGGCGCACGCGCTGTAGTAATTGATGATGCAGCTTGCATTCAAGCAGAAGCACGATATCCTTGGGCAAGTTCTAGTGTTTCTGACTGGGTAACTGATTGGCAGACGGCTTTGTTGACTCTATTGGCTAAAATACCTAAACAATTGCGACGAAAAATCAAAGCGATCGCTATTAATGGTACTTCTTCTACTGTCTTGCTGGTTGATGCTGCTGGCAAACCTGTAGATGCACCTTTATTTTATAACGACGGGCGGGGTTCAAGTATGCTAGAGCAACTGAGAAGCATTGCACCCGCTAATCATCCAGTCATCAGTGCCACCTCTAGCCTGGTCAAATTGCTGTGGATGTCGCAACAACCTTGTTTTACTGAAGCGAGATATTTTTTGCATCAAGCCGATTGGTTAGCATTTCTACTACATGGAGAGTTGGCTATTAGCGATTATCACAATGCTTTAAAACTGGGTTATGACGTAGAAAAGTTGAAATATCCAGAATGGCTCGAAAATCTGCAAATATCAATTCAGTTACCCAAAGTTTTACCTCCTGGTACTCCTGTTAGAGAATTACGCCCGGAAATTGCGTCTAATTTTGGTTTACCCCATGATTGTTTAGTCTGTACTGGTACAACTGATAGTATTGCTGCCTTTGTTGCCAGTGGGGCAAAATTGCCTGGGGAAGCAGTGACTTCTCTGGGTTCAACGCTGGTAATAAAACTCTTAAGTCGCACCCGCATAGAAAATTCACAATCTGGAATTTACAGCCATCGTTTGGGTGATTTATGGCTGACTGGAGGTGCTTCTAATACTGGGGGTGCAGTGCTGAAGCATTTTTTCACAGACGCTGAGTTAGAAAACCTCAGTAGCCAGATTGATGCATCAAAAGCTAGCGATTTAGATTATTATCCATTATTGCAAGCAGGCGATCGCTTTCCCATCAATGACCCCCATCTACCTCCACGATTGACACCACGCCCAGATCATCCTGTCGAATTTTTGCATGGACTATTAGAAAGTATTGCCCGCATAGAATCGCAAGGATACAAATTATTACAGCTTATGCAAGCAGACGAATTGAGTCGTGTTTATACTGCTGGTGGTGGCGCAGCGAATCAGACTTGGACTGCGATTCGCCAACGATATTTAAAAGTACCAGTGGTTTCGTCAATGAATACAGAAGCCGCTTATGGCACGGCATTATTGGCAATGCGGGGTGTAGAAAATTGAGATAGGCATAAGAAATACAAACTCATAATTCAGCATCTTTACCCTAAGCCCGTATAGTTGTTCACAAATATTTTTCAGATCCGTATCTATCCCAATGACAATAGATATATCTCGGTTGATACTAAGTTTAATAGATACCAGATTATTGGGTTCCAGGTTCATCTGGGCAGCTATTTGGGGATGGATGCTTGTCATCTATCCCCTTCTCCTTTTAGCTGAAACAGCATTTCAGCTAAACTAAAAAACAACCCTTATCCAGTGCAAAGGTAGCGTTATGACCTATGCAACCAATCCAGCCACCGACGAACTCACCCCTTTCCCAGACCATACGCAGCTACCAGAGTCGGATGGTAAGTTTGTGAAAAATTGGCAAGAACATCCGCAAAGCATTTTACTAACTGACTCAATTATCCCCGTCTTAAAGCAACTACATCCCGATGGGCAATATTGTATTGGCCAGGACTTAGGTATTTACTGGCGTTTAACTGATCCCCCAGAAAAAGGCGCAGAAGCACCGGATTGGTTTTTTGTACCGAATGTACCGCTTACTCTCAATGGCCAAACACGAAGGTCTTATGTATTGTGGCGGGAGTTTATCGCCCCATTAATTGTCTTGGAATTTGTCTCTGGCGATGGTAGCGAAGAGCGAGACAAAACTCCTTGGAAGGGGAAATTTTGGATTTATGAGCAGGTGATTCATCCAGCTTTTTATGGCATTTATGAAGTAAATAAAGCCAGTGTGGAAGTTTATCACCTGATTGAAGGACAGTATCAGCTATTACCAGCAAACGATCGCGGTCATTATCCCATACATCCATTAAGTGTGGAGCTAGGAATTTGGCAGGACTCATATCAAAATATGGAATTACCCTGGTTGCGCTTGTGGGATTTGCAAGGTAATTTGTTGTTGACTGGCAATGAAAGAGCCGAACAAGAACGTCAAAAAAACGAACGCCTGACTGCACAATTGGGCGCTCTTGGCGTTGAACCAGAAGCTTAATCCGCTTTCTCCAAAGTCCAATTCTTAACTAGCACGATACATTAAATCAAGGTTTTCAACCCACGGAGGTGGGTTTTGTCTGTGTAGCCGCGATTTCTAATCGCCTGGGCTGGTATTAAATTAGACTTTTCAAACACGCTCTTACAGAAGTTGAAAAAGACACTCTCAACAATTGCTCCATCAGTTTTTTAAATTTTTAAGCAGTACTCGACTTGATACAACAGCGACAAAACCTTTTACCAGTCAATTTCAATAATAAAGCTATGAACCTGTATTAAAAATCCTATGTCCTAACCACCCCAAACCCAAACCTAGACTAGAAGTACTAGCTAAAATTAGAAAAGTATTAACCTTACTAAAAGATTTTCGTAATCTAATTCCAGCCCCAGCCACAGCCACAGCCAAAGCCACAGCCAAAGCCCAAGCCCCAGACCAAATCCCAACAGCCACAGCCAAAGCCACAGCCACAGCCAAAGCCACAGCCACAACCAAAGCCACAGCCAAAGCCACAACCAAAGCCCCAGCCTCAGCCCAAGACCAAGCCACGGCCACAGCCCAAACCCCAGCCCAAACCAAAAGCGAAGCATGAGATAAGGCTAAGAGATAGCCTACCAATCCATAAAGTGATAAAGAACCAGTCAACAAGTCCCAAGGTATAGTTTTAGTCGTTGTTGTAAACTGTTTATTTGGAATAGCTTCCGTCTTCCGCTTGGCTGGGGAACGAATAACTTCTTTTTTCTGAACTGGCTCAACGGTTGGTGGAAGCATCACTTTTGGTGCTTCTAACATTGCCAACCATACCTGCATTGACTGAGGGCGATCTTTTGCCTCTAGTGCCATACCATTGAGAATTGCCTGATTTAATTTATTACTAATACTTGGAATAATTTGTTTTGGTGGAGTTATGGGAGCATTATCGAGCTTTCGAGCTAGAGAAGTTGTAGGGCGTTGACCTGTAACCGCATAATAAAGTGTGGCAGCTAAACAGTAAACATCGACTGTTGGCTCTCGACTTCCCCTACTCATTTGTTCATAAGGTGCAAACCCTTCATTACCTGCAATGCCCTTGGAACTCAAGGTTTTAGGTACGAGTTCTTTAGCAATACCAAAGTCAATTAGAACTGCTTTACCATTACTGCGTAGCATAATATTTCCAGGGTGGGCATCTCGGTGTACTAACCCTGCTTGATGCACTACGTTCAATGCTTCCCCAATCTGGCAAATACAAGGTACAATCTCTGCTTCCGGTAAAGCCCCCCTGCGCCTAACTGCCTCAAACAAATTTTCTCCCTCAACAAAGTCCATCACCAAACAGTAGGTAGCACCTTCTTTAAACAGGTCAATCACTCCAACAATGTGAGGATGAGGGTCTTGAGATAATCGCGCTAGTATCCGCCCTTCTTGGATAAATCGCTCTATGTACTTGTCATATTCTGGATCATGGCTGAGATATTCATTTGGTGTCTTGATGACAACTGTCTGGTTTAGATCAATATGCAATGCCTTATAAGTAATCCCAAATCCCCCTTGTCCCAGGACTTTATCAATTACATATTTGCCATTGTGTAATTTTTGTCCTGCTATCCAGGGCATGAATACCTCTAATAATTCGTAATTCGTAATTCGTAATTCGTAATTAAGGCACGCTCAAAAATATATAAGACAAGCTTTCTTCAAACATCCTTGAATAATTGGGAATGAGTCAAAATCATTAACACCACCTAATGAGAGTTTACCTAAATCTACGGTGTTTTGCTAGATGACGGGTTAGGAGATGCTGAGGGTGGGCTAGGCGGTTGATTTAAGAAAGGAGCTATACCTGCAAGTAAAGCTCCGATCGCAGCGATCGCAGCAATTACTACTCCCCAAAACTGGATGTTTCGCTCCCAATTTGAGTTAGTGCTAGAGGATACAGTTGACACAGGCTGAAGAGTTTCCCCAGTTAACCCCAGTAAATCGAGCCATTCTCGCATTGATTGCGATCGCCTATTAGGATCTAGCTTCATACCTGTTAAAATTGCTCGGTTGGTGCGATCGCTAATTAAAGGATTGTATTTTTTCGGTTCTACTAAAGGAGCATTGTCTACCTTACGTTTTAAAGCACTAACGGGGTTTTCGCCTGTTAAAAGCACATAAAGAGTTGCCGCTAGAGAATAAATATCGCTATATGCCCCAGTTGGTTTAGTATGTTGGGCGTAAAGCTCAGGGGGTGTAAATCCCTCAGAAGTTTCTTTAGTTCGAGATGTAGTTAATATATGGTCAAAATCCAAAGCTAAACCAAAATCGATTAGCACCGCTTCAGCCTGACCATCTCGTACCCTTAAAAAGATATTTCCTGGATGCACATCTCGATGAATCAATCGATTTTCATGTACTACTATCAGCGCTTCCCCAATTTGCTGGATGTAGCGCAGTGCCTCTGGTTCGGAAAGTATTGGTTGGCGACGGTCAGCCAAACTCACACCATCCACATACTCCATGACCAGACACCAATGCTCTTTTTCCTTGAAGGTTTCTACAACCTGCACAATATGCTGATGTTTACAACGAGTCAGTTTTACCGCTTCTTGCCAAAACATCGTTTCTAGCCGTTCGCGTTCCGATTGATTTAGAGACGTGAGCAGGTCATCATTTAGAGTTTTGATCACCAGGCGATCGCCATTCTGATTTTTAACCAAATAGGTGATCCCAAAGCGTCCTCTGCCTAACTCTTTTTCAATAGTGTATTTTACACCTTGCAAGCGATCGCCAGTTCCCCAAGCCACATCTGCAACTCCCAAAATACTTACACCAATTTTCACACAATAAAGTTTGGGGAGCTGACTACCATCAGTTATCAAAATTAATGCGACAGACCACTAGCTGCCTCTGGAAACACCGCCGTATTACGCCTAAAGTCTATAAAAATCGCTACGTTGAAATGTGGACAACCAACTCTCTTTGATGATTATGCTGGCGATGTTCCCAAATATAAATTCCCTGCCAAGTTCCTAGCACTAGATGACCGCGATTTATAGGAATATGTTCAGAAGTATGGGTAAGGGCTGTGCGAATGTGTGCAGGCATATCATCCGCACCTTCAGCATCGTGGATGTACTTGCCTGACTCTGGCACAAGTTTTGCCATAAAGTTAGCTAAATCCACAAGTACATCAGGATCAGCATTTTCTTGAATTACTAAACTAGCTGAAGTGTGACGTAAAAATAAAGTACAAAGCCCAGTTTCTACTCCCGACTCGGCAACTATGGCTTCAACTTTTGCAGTGATGTTGTAAAAAGATTTGCCAGTAGTGGAAACTTTGAGTAGCTTTTGGTAATGAGTCATGTGTAAGGTGATTGACTTCTTTTTTATTACGTCTTTCCTTCCCTATTTTGCCTTAACCAGCCCTCTATTGATCACCAAAAGCTGACAACACCCTTAATTGTGCTTACACTTGTAAAACACAACATTGGAATTGACAATAACTCTTAAAAGACTATAATCCTGGCAGACCAGGTGCTATTACCAAAAGCTGGCAGGTAAACCAGTTACGTAAGAAGTATATTGCGTTATTTTTTAATTGCAGCATACGTGTAGCAATTTCCTAAAAATGAAGTAATATGACAGCTAAATCAAGTCATAATTAGCGCCAGTAAGCTCTTCAAGGTATTTACATTCAATCAGCGAGCCTCTTTTTAGCATCATGAACGCGATCCAACCATCTAGACCCCCGCTCCAACCTATACCAAAACGTCG
>JBBSOP010000135.1:0-10471 GCA_038259655.1 Chroococcales cyanobacterium | reverse complement strand
CTTTGTGGGCGATGACGTGGCTTCTTTACTATCACGCTTCTTTTTGCTGCTGGTAAATTCCTTTTTTAGTTTATCTGCTTTGCATACTAATTAGACAATTAGGGCTTGAGTGCCATTATCATTCAGCACAGCAATACCCTTGGTTGCACCACTAACGCCAGTAATGCTGAGGCTACTACTATCAATGTCAGTATCATTAGCTAGCAGAGTACTAGCTTGAATACTTACCGCAGTATTAAAACCAGTAGTCAAACGATCATTGGCTGCCACAGGTGCATCGTTGACTGGCTTAATGTTGAGGTTAAAAGTACTGGTAATGCTACCGCCATTGCCGTCGCTGACAGTGAAGTTGAAGCTATCAGTGCCGTTGAAGTTGGCATTTGGGGTGTAGGTGAAGAAGTCGTCGCTGGGGTTGTCTGACGTGCCGTTGTCGTTGAGTGTGAGCGTGCCGTTAGTGGGGTTGGCGAAGTCACTGATGGTTAAGGTATCTCCTTCTGCATCTGTATATCTACGTAGGATATTGCTAGTAAGGATGTTAACGACGGTATCTTCGTTAGTGGTAGCCGCAGTCGCAAAGCCAAAGACCACGTAGCTTTCCTCTGCACCAGTATTTGCCCCAATAATCACGTCATCAATGCCGTCACCATTAATATCCCCAGCACTGCTTATAGAGCCGCCTGAGTAGTCATATTCATCAATGCCGTTAATCACAAAGCCGTTGCTGCCATCCAGGGATGATAAATTGAGGCTGGCTTCAAAGCTACTGCTTCTACCAAATACCACGTAGCTCTCCCCTGCAAAAGGCTGACCGTTAGGGGAGGCACTAGCTGCCCCGATAATCACGTCATCGATGCCGTCGCCGTTGAGATCCCCCGCACTGCTTACAGAGCGACCTGCGAAGTCACCCCCATCAATGCCGTTAATCACGAAACCGTTGCTGCCATTAAGGGAGGAGAGGTCGAAGCTGGCTTCAAAGCCACTGCTGCTGCCAAACACCACGTAGCTCTGCCCTGCATAAATCTGACCGTTAGGGGAGGCACTAGCTGCCCCGATAATCACGTCATCAATGCCGTCGCCATTGATATCCCCCGCATTGCTGACAGAGTTGCCTGAATTGTCGTACCTATCAATGCCGTTAATTACAAAGCCGTTGCTGCCATTAAGGGAGGAGAGGTTGAAGCTGGCTTCAAAGCCACTGCTGCTGCCAAACACCACGTAGCTTGAGCCTGCATTACTTTGTCCGTTAGGGTCGGCACCGTCTGCCCCAATAATCATGTCATCGATATCGTCACCATTGATGTCCCCCGCATTACTGACGGAAGAGCCTGAGAAGTCACCTGCATCAATGCCATTAATTACAAAGCCATTGCTACCATCCAGAGATGATAGGTTAAGACTAGCTGCAAAGCCATTACTGCTGCCAAACACTACATAGCTTGAGCCTACATTGCTTTGTCCGTTGGGGTCGGCATTTCTTGCCCCGATAATCAGGTCGTCGATACCATCACCGTTGATGTCCCCCGCATTGCTGACGGAAGAGCCTGAGAAGTCACCTGCATCAATTCCGTTAATTACAAAGCCGTTGCTGCCGTTGAGGTCAGATAAATTCAAAACTGCATTAGCCATAGTTGTTGATTCTCCAAGCAATTTTGCTACTTTTGTTAATCGGGTCAAAAGACGTGAAATTTCACGTCTCTCATCCCACCGTCACCATCCGCCGAATCTCATCACTCTTAAAGCCGATCGCCATTGGACGACGCACCCCAGGCAGTACCACCACGTCGTATAATTCCAGTACCGCCCCTTCCATTCGCAAAGAATGCACAATATCCCCACTCCGCAGGTCAATCACCAGTAGTCCACAGCGAGGTTCAGCATTTTTTTGTTGCAATCTTTCGTCTAGCGGCAAACCACTAAAAGTCTTGTTGTGCCTCGGCTGGGAAATCCTCACTACAGCAAAGTCCCCATGAAAGGCTAATCCGCGCATATATCCCGGACAAAAAGCCACAGGTTCAAAGCTGCCTCGCTCCAAGTCTACGTAGCCAAAATCTCCTGTACCAGAGTTGAGTAACCACAATTTGTTTCTATACCACCGAGGGGAATGGGGCATGGAAAGCCCCCTAATTACTATCTCGTTACTCTCGACATCAATGACGCAACCACCATCAGATCGCCTGTCCCGCCATCCTTCTGCTACATCCGATTGACTAACAGCAGTAACGTACCTGGGTTGACCATCTCGTATTGCCAACCCGTTGAGATGACACCTGTCTTCTGCTGCCAATTTACTAATAAAGGGCGGTTGCCATAGGGGAATAAAACTATGGGTTTGACTAACTCTGGCTAAACAGCTAAATAGGGTATTGACAAATATTAAATCTAGTGAATCATTATTTGCTTGAGAATTACTCAAGGCAATATCGTGGATGTCTAAGTCTCCAGTAACATAACTTACCTGGGGCAAATAGACTGCATCGTAATTGTCGTGGACTTGTCCTGGTTGTAGGGTGTTTTCAAAGCGCCACAGTTGATAAAGAGAACTCATATACAAACTGCTGCCACAAGCATACAAACCCATGCAGCGTTCAAAGGTGCGCTCGAATACAGATAATTTACCGCTAGGTTGCAAACCGATAAAAAATAATTTACCTGCTTGATAAGTGGTAAATGCCAGACTGAGATTTTGCTCGAACAGCCAGGGGATGAACTGGCGGGAAGCATTGATTTCTAAGGAAGGAACCACTGCCTTGCTCAATGCAGACACTGAGTGTTGATCGCTAGGGGTACGTGAAGACTCCACCGAAGTAACTATTTAATTAACTGTTCTCAGTGTTTACCCTATAACATATTTGCTGGTCAGACATATAATGTTTGTGAAATTTTTAACTCACGCATCTGACCCACTTACTAAGTCAGTAGTGATAGTATTTGAAATTCCTTGTTTTTGCCCATCATGAGTAAGACTCGAAATATATTGTTTTTCTTCTAAAGCTTGTATAACTTTGGTAATACTTGATTCAATACTTTCGTATTGAGTATGACAAATAATTTCTGGATTTAAAGGCTCTTCATAAGGGCTATCAATCCCTGTAAAGTCTTTGATTTTTCCAGTTTTTGCTAATGCATATAGCCCTTTGACATCCCGTTGAGAGCAAGTCTCTAATGATGCCTTGACATAAACCTCTACAAAACTTTGTGACATCTGTCGAACTTCGTCTCGAACTTCTCTGTAAGGACTAATTGCCGCTACAATTGCAATCACCTGATTCCGGCTCAGTAGATTGGCGACAAATCCAATGCGCCGGATGTTTGTATCTCGGTCTTGTTTGCTAAATCCTAAGTCTTGAGAAAGGTGAGTGCGAACCATGTCCCCATCTAAAATTTCTACACGATAACCTCTTGACTTCAACACCAATGCCACACCTTTTGAGATTGTGGTCTTACCTGCGCCAGATAATCCTGTAAACCACAAAGTAAATCCGGAGTAGTTCATGATGCTCGCCTGAGTTAACTTTTTGATTTATGTAAACTTTAAGACAATTTTTGGTGTAATCGCTACTTAAAGTAGGGGCTAAAGAGCATTGTTCCCTAGTTTATTGGCATCAGCTAATTTGGCTTCGATGTCTGATAATTGCAACGCCCCAGAGAAATTGGGACTATTCATTACAAAAAAAGGTGTGCCAGCAATTCTCAGTTTTGTAGCTAGCTGCATGTCTTGCTCTATAGCACTATTGGCAATTGGGCGATCTCTTTGAAACTTTTCTAAGTCTAAATTGAGTTTTTTTGCAATATCTAAATACAAAACTTCACTAAGTTGCTTTTGATTTGTAAACAACGCATCTTGATATTCCCAGAACTTACCCTGTTGATTGGCAGCCCAAGCTGCTTGAGCTGCTGGCAGTGCTTCAGCATGAATTGGTAAGGGAAAATGTTTATAAACCAATGTCAGATCATTTTGATGTTTTGCTAGCAACTGCTTGAGTGTTTTATGGGCTTCAGCACAGTAGGGACATTGAAAGTCGGAAAATTCTAACAGCACAGTTTTTGCTTGAGGCGAACCAGCAGTAGGAGAATCACCAATTACTGCTTGGGGATTAATTTTAAAATCTTGTAAAAATGCCTGTCGTGCTTGCTTTAATTTATCCTGCTGTTGCTGCTGGTATGTTTGAACTGATTCGATTAGTACCTCTGGATGCTCGCGGATAATTTGTAAAACTTGTTGTTCTAGTTTAGGACTAATCTGATTAGCAGCTTGTGCAGGAAGCGACCAAGTTAATACTAAACAAACTAAACTCAGGATTACTCCGGTACGTAGGTATTGCAATAATTGGCGCATAGTAAAATACTTGATCAATTCAGTATTTTCTTAGTATTACCTGATATGTGTAAAAGCGATCGCACTTGAAAAATAAATTCCATGAAAAGGGGCATAGGGCATTAATGACTCTTCTCCATTCCCCATGCCCAACTTTCTAAGATTCTTCTCCCGATGCCCAGGTGTCACGCCACTTGACTGTACCTTCTTTAGCAATTACCCAGCGACGGTTAACGAGATTTTCACGCAGGGGCGATCGCCCTTCCCGCCACATGGCATACTTGTAACTAATCAGGTTGCCAGTACTCTCGTTAAAGGGAATCTCGGCAGACCAAGTATTAGTGTTGATGTACTCTAGAGGATAAGCCTTGTTGATATCCCAGTTACCTAGTTCTGGGCAATCTCCAGTTACAACAACAGTTTCGCCTGGTTGAGTTTGCACGCCGTTAAGTTGAACACGTACAATTGTCTCTGCTTTAATTCTTTCGCCAACGTGACTGAAAACAATTACTCCACGTTCTTCGAGTCCTAAATTATAAATCTTGCCGTCTTTGACTTCGTATTTATTACGAGTCACGATACAAGTATGTTCGCCATCAGGTAATTCTGTTTCGACTTCTGGTAGGGTGACTTCTCCTCCTCTATTGAGGGCGACAAAACACACAGAGTCCCGATAACGACGCACATAACAGTAAATGTCGGGGGTGAGATATTTTGACCAGTGACTACCCATTGAGACAGCAGGATTCAACCGCCGTAACCCAGATAATAGCCGACAATAACGATAAACTTCAGTCTCATTATCCCAATTTTCCATCATCGGGCGGTTATATGGATCATTGCCGCCATCGGTATCGTTATGCAGATATTGTTCTGTACCGTAATAGATGCAGGGAATACCACGACATGTCATAATCAAGGCGATCGCTACCCTCAGCATGGCTGGATCAGGATTTAGCGACTGAAAACGGGGCATATCGTGGTTATCGATGAAGGTAATTAACTCTGTCGCCCCACTGTAGCAATGATCTTGATCAAAGATATATTGAATTGTCTGAAAGCCATTTTCTGAACCTTGACCTAGTGCTGCCCTAATGGCTACGCACAGTCCAAAGTCTAACATGGTCATGCCTGAATGATTGGCAAATTCAATCGAGCGATCGTCACTAGGATTACTGTAAATCCATTCACCAAAAATAAATACATCTGGTTTGTGATTACTCATATCGCCAGTAAATTCTTGCCAAAACCAGATAGGCATGTGCTTAACAGTATCTACCCGTAGTGCATCAACGCCTCGGTCTAGCCATTGTTTAATTGCTGATTTGATATACTCACGATATTCAGTATTATTTTCATTAAAAGTTGCTAGACCTGCTAGTTCACAGTTCTGTACTTGCCATTCGTCCTCCCAATTTTGCACTTCTCCATAATGGTGATACCAATTATTCACATCATTATTGAAGTCGGCAATTTTGACACCATCATCATACAGTTCACCTTTACTACCGCTAGTGTCTGGAGTGCTATGGTTACAGACAATATCCAGCACCAGCTTCATATTGCGCTTGTGTAGTTCCGCAATTAAGCGATCAAAAGTCGTATTTTTGGCTTCTTGGGTATTGTTTAAAGAAGGATCTTCTCCCTCTGCAATATAGCGAGGATTTATCCGTTTAAAATCTTTTGTCCAATAACCGTGGATGGCTGCATTACCAACAAACAACTCTTCAACTTGTTCAAACAATGGAGTTAACCAAACGGCGGTTACTCCCATATTTTTGAGATAATCTAATTTATCGATCACACCTTGCAAGTCTCCACCCCAGTACTTACCCCAATCTTGTCCAGTGGGATCGTATAGTTCTGAGTTAGAACCTTCACTATTATCTGGATCACCATCATAAAAGCGATCAACCACGAGAAAATAAAGTGTTTCTTGACGAAACTCAATGTCTCTGGTGTAAAGAAACTCTAGATCTATTTCAGTATCTGATGGCGGCGTTTGTATTAAAGCTTCTACTTCTGTTTTGGCAGAATCTACTTTGTATTGATCTGGCGAAAACTGGGATGGAGGGGTGTTGACCATAAAAAATGCAAAATTTCATGGAGTTGAGATTTGCACAGCCTGTTTATGTGCTGCTGTAGACAACGGTATCATGCCATCCTTCTCTCGACATAAGTATCTATCTCTAGCTAGTTTATAGTTATACCTAAAGATATAATTCATTAGTCATAGAATAAAAGTTTTGGTTTGTAGTGTTCGCGTAGCGTCTCGTAGAGAGGACTTTAGTCCTCTCAAATGTATACACAAGTCTTTTAGAGTTGCTGTGTAACTGATAGTGAGTTAATTGTTGCAGGGCAATGCAATCAAGGTGCAGGGCGATGTAATCAAGGTGCAGGGCGATGTGGCATAACAGTTTAAGAGACTTGTGTGTACACCGTAGCTACGAGACGCTACGTAAAAAAAGTCAGGACTTAAGTCCTGACTACGAAACATGAGTCCTACATAGCAGTTTCCAATTACACGAGGTACATAATCCCTAGCCCCTAGCCCCTAACCTCAACGAGATATACCTCACTAAAACGAGAAACGCCATATTAGCTAGTAATACGTTTTAAATCTTGTAAAACTGCGGCGGATGATTGATAGCGATCGCTAAAATGATAACGCACCATTTTATCTAAAATCATTGCCAATTCTTCACTAACTGGCGTTGTTTCTCGCCAAATGATATTACCTGTTTCTGAATCTGGATGCAACTCTTGAGGCAGTATCCCAGTGATAGCTTGAATACCCATCATTCCCAAAGCGTAAATATCACTAGATAAGCGAGGATGACCAGCCATTTGTTCCGGTGGTGCATAACCCCGTGTGCCGATAGCAACTGTTGCCAATTCTGTTTGTTCACTTGTTAATGGTTGCATCAATTTGACAGCACCAAAGTCAATTAATACCAGTCGATGATCTTGGTTACGTCTAATAATATTAGTTGGCTTAATATCTCGATGAATTACACGATGTTCATGTACAAACACGAGAATTTCTAATATTTCTTTGAGCATATTAATTACAAATGATTCACTTTGCAAACCTTGCACAGGTGGTAATTCTTCACCTAAGGTCTGTCCAGAAATATATTCTTGTACTAAATAAAATTCTTGATGGTCTTCAAAATAAGCTAGAAGTGCCGGAATTTGATCGTATTTACCCAAAGCTTCTAAAATTTCTGCTTCCGTATTAAATAGTCTTCTGGCAACTTCTAAAAATCTTGTATCTCGACGGGCTGGCATTAATTGTTTAACTACGCAACTAGGATTACCTGGACGCTGAGTATCTTGTGCTAAACAAGTACGACCAAATCCGCCAGCAGCTAAAACTTGTGAGATTTGGTAACGTCCACCTAAAAGTAAATCACCAGTTCTTTTTTCTGCTGTTGTCAATGCAGAATTATCATGAATATGCAGATCACTAATTGCAGTGCTATCTGCGGTAGTTGTAGTGTCTTTTAAGAGAATACTTAACTGTTCAATCGCTGCTTTTTGTTGTTCAACTTGCAGAATAATCACTTGAGTTTGCTGCTGCGTTTGATATGTGGTGTAAGCCATGACACTAATACCACTAATCATTAAAGCAATAGCCGGGGGTATGAGTGGTATCCACCCAGCTAGAAAAAACAAACCAACACATATCCCCACCAAACTAGCCAGAGTTGTACCACCAACTATTAGCAGTAACAAAGGATGTCGTAACTGCCATCCTAAAATACCGCCCAATATTGACCAACTCCATACCCATACTAATTCAGCCCAGTCTGGCCAATACCAAATCTGGGGTCTTCCATCCAATACTGTACTAAGAAGTTGACTAGCTATCTGTGCATGAATTAAGACAGCTGGCGTTCTAGCTGGTTGCTGTGGTGAAGCGCTATAGGGTGTATATAATCCAGGATGGATACTGGCAGCAGTTACGCCAACAATTACTAGTCGATCTTTCACCCAATTGGGGTTAAGTTGATTATTTAAGACTTGTGTGAGAGTGACTTGTGGGGCTAGGCGATCGCTTTGGCGATAATTTAATAATATTTGATAACCAGCTGCATCTAGACCCTCGTAGCTGCCGGAATTTGCTTTGAGGGTTTGAAAGGGAATTTTACCGATAGAAAAGTTGTCTGTAGCAGGAAAATCTATTTCTAAACCTTGTTTTTCTAGATAATTAACTGCTGCTAAAGCTGCAAATGAAAATGAAGTTGTACATTTGCTATCTGTAGAATGGGCAAATAATAAACCACGGCGAACAATTTGGTCTTCATTGTTATCAGGAACCAAATCGCCATAGCCTACATTGTCTTGACTAAAATTAGACGGTGGTGGAATTTCTGCTCTACCTATACTGCTTAACAAACAGGTGCTAATAATATTATTTTGACTTTTTAGACCTGTTGCTAAATTTGTTTGCTCTGGTCTATAAAGATTTAAACCAATCACACGCGGCTGATAAGACTCTAATTTTAATAACAGTTGGTTAATCGTGGCATTTGATAAAGGCCATTTTTTACGTGCTATATCCTCTTCAGTAATAGTTACCAGTAAAATTCTTGAATCAGGTGGTTCTGCGGGGCGCGATCGCAGCATCTGATCATAAGCTTTTAACTCCCAAGATTGTAACCATTTTAATTCACGAACTCCCCATACCAAGGTAGTGACACCCAAACTTGTAACCAAAATAATTTGCCACCAATTTTTGTTGGCAGAAGCATCACTATAACCCTGATTTCTCGGCAACACGGCTCGGAGTTTTTCTAATATTCCACTAATCACGGCATTGCAGCGATCGCCTGAATTTTAATTGTTACTGAGTATAGGGCATGGGGCATAGGTTATTCTCTCTCTCCTTGTCCTCTTATCCCCCTGCTCCCTGCTCCCTGCCCCCCTGCTTCTTCTGTTGAGCATCTTCAACAGGACTAGCTATTTGAAAAGAAATCGGGTTAGGCGATTGGGTTGGCGAATCTAACTGTGGTTGTTCCAGTGATGCGTCAATAATAATTGCATCGCTTAAGTAAGAGCCAATAATTTTGTCATAGTTAGAAGCAACTGCTAAAAAAGCCCCACCTAAAATATAGATAGGTAATGGCAGCGCAAACTCTTGTAACCAGTCAAACAGTTCTGCCAAGGCAAATAGTACTACAAAGCAGGCAAGCCAAACCTTCATTTTTTCATCTCCTGCGTATAAGCAGCTCTACTAAATAAAGTAGCCAGCTTGCATAATACTTGATGTTTGATTGAATCACAATCGTTCACTCAAGTTATATTCTACCTTAGCTGTGTAGTTGTCATTCACTTTACTAGTCAAAGGAATTTCAATCCAAAATTGTGTACCTTCTCCCGCCTCAGATACAAACCAGATAGCTCCACCATGTTTTTCTTCAATAATTTGCCGAGTGATTGATAAACCTAACCCGGTTCCTTTTCCTACAGGTTTAGTAGTAAACATCGGTTCAGATAAACGCTGTTTAACTTCTTCTGTCATACCAATGCCATTATCAGCAATTTGAATTGTTACAGTTGAGCTTTGCTTTTGTAAACTAGTACGAATCCAAATTTTCGGGGTGATTGGTTTGCAAAAGCCTTGCTCCAATCCCCAATGAGCAATCCCCATTCCCTCTTCTATGGCATCAATTGCATTGGCGAGGAGGTTCATGAAAACTTGATTCATTGGCCCTGGGAAACATTCTACAAGGGGCAACTTTTCATATTCTCTAATTACTTCAATTGCTGGGCGCTCTGGATTGGCTTTCAAGCGATATTGTAAAATCAACAGTGTGCTTTCAATACCTTCATGAATATCTGTCGGTTTTGCTGCTGAATCATCTCGACGTGAAAAGTGTCTTAGAGAATGAATCATCTGTGCCAGACGCTTTGTACCTTTATGCATAGATGAGATAATTTGCGGAAAATCTTGGATTAAAAAATCAACATCGATTTCATCTATTTTTTGAGTAATTTCAACTTCAGGCTCAGGATAATGTTGCTGATATAAATAAAGTAAATCAATAAAATTTTGAGTATATTCTGAGGCGTGATTGAGATTTCCTAAAATAAAGTTAACTGGATTATTAATTTCATGGGCAATACCTGCAACTAATTCACCTAGAGCAG
>JBBSOP010000134.1:0-10481 GCA_038259655.1 Chroococcales cyanobacterium | reverse complement strand
CATTTGTTTTCAAAAATAAAATCAATGATTAATTGACTATCAAACATATCTAACTGATTGCTGTTGCTGAAGCAGTCAGTATTTTAGGGAGTGGGTGACTCCCATACTGCGAACAATATTTAATCGTTACTGCTGGTAATTCTTTTCCGAGAAAGTCTGAGCAAGCAAAAGTGAAAATGGTGCTTACCCTAGTACTAACTTTATTTTGATTGACTTTTATCAAATTTCTTTGTGGTGGGGAAATTGGATAGAACTTTCTGTACTACATCTGGTGTTAGTTGAGTTCCCAAAACTCGTGTTTAGCACCATCGCTAGAAACGGAAATAGAAAAAGTGACGGTTCAATTGTTATCGCTGTTGTGGCTGATAGAACTAATAGCTCTTACGCTTATCTTTAATGAATCATAATCCTAGTCGTCCCAACTAGGATTATCTTCATTTTATAAGTTGACAATTTATATAACAAGTACTGGAATCTGACAAAAAACAGCTTCCAGTTTTTTTATGTGTGAAAAAATTGTTCGCCACCAACTTCTCCTAAATGACTGAATAAAGCTGTAGATAGGAATCCAGTTTGATTTTTGAAAAAAATTAAGTATTTGTAAGGTGTATTGTTCAAAAATCAAATAGTAATCTTATAGAGGGCAATTACAAAATCTATAAAGATGAATTTCAGTAGTTCTCTTAATTCTTATAACGTGCCATTTTTTTTAAATAATGTTACGGACAAATGTTTGAGCTAGAGGCTGTATCAGTCTTGGGAAGCTAATTACACAAAGTAGCGATCGCTATAGTAAATTCAATGGTATCAAATTTTATCTCAGTAACTAAAAAAGTTTTTATAGATAATTTTGCCATTTTAAATGCAGTTATATATAACTTTCATTCTAGAGATAGATACTAAAATTGCAGAAAATATCAGCTAATATAAATAGGCTGCTTTATTGCTATAGATAGATGCATAGGTATTAATTATCGGCCATGATAATTCATCATTCACTAAAGCTTATAGCGCTTCTCAATTGCATGGAATACAGACCTAACCCCCAGCCCCTTCCCTACAAGGGAAGGGGAGTAACACTCAAAGCCTCTCTCCTACAAGGAGAGGTCAAAACTATACTGTACCTAAGCGAGAACCGCTATATGTATAAAAGCCTAATATTTGATGTTAATAATTAGGATGTAATCAGCAATTTCCGATGTTGAATGTTTGTGTTTTGTAAGAACCAATAAGTAGGAATTTTTTATAGACATAAGTAATCACAAATATTCAATAAAGGCATTATAAAGATATTATGAAATTATCGATTTTTAATTAAAACCTATTGACTATATGTAAGAAAATTTCTAAAAAAATAACAGTAGGTTAAAACAACAGATTAAGGAACTGTCACTTTTTCGTTGAACTGATCTTCCAGGTTGTTTCAGATTTCCTAAAATCTGCTGATGAGGAAATAGCTAGTAATACGCTAGTGTAAGAAGTAGATACTCATACCTGACCTTAGCTGCCTCTAAGTTCCAATTTATGGAATAGGTTTCAACCTTTTTTGGGAATTTGAACATCATCAATTTAAGTATTTTGAAAGATAACTATGAACTTGTGTTCTACAGTTAAGTAACATCCTCAAAATAGGAGTTAGAAAGATTCCATTTCCCTTTACTGAAATCATCGACCGCAGTAATTGGTTGGAGCTAATGCTCAGTAAAACTGTCTTCAATAAAGTCTGTCCTATTCTGGGAATTAATCAGTTAAATACCTACTGGGTTAAGGTATCTTACCAGAAACTACTGTTTCAGGTAAGACAACAGCTGTGCTTGGGACATATTTTGTTAGGGTTGCTTACTACTACTTACAAACTATCGACTCTTTATTCTTTGGAACACAATCTCTAATAAAGTTTTTACTGGCTGTAAGAAATAGAAAAATTCACTGAACCACCGACAATTTTTTATTATCCCTCCAATACCAGTACAACACATCAATACCTAATATTGAGGGTTAAAAATAGCAGCAGTACAGAAATAGCCCCCTAGAATTTTTGAGGGTAAACACTCGGCATCGACTACACATTACATAAACAGTTAATTAGCCTAATTAAGCTAATTAATTTTGCATCTGTAACCACTGAATTTATGAGGATTTTTGTAGCAAACAGAAGGGATCTTTATCCACATTTCACTGTAGACAGCAACTGGTAATTTTTATGTCACACTATCTTAATCAAGACACAACTCTCGATAACTCTGAAATCCCTGAAAGTAAGTTTTTAACGCCTTTTCAAAGAAAAGCTTTATTGAAACATTTGCAGACAAATTTACAGCCAGAATATCGGCGACGTATTGAGATTATGTTGTTGGCAGATACGGGTAAATCTCAAACCCAAATCTGTGAAATATTAGGCTGTTCTCAAGAGATGGCACGCTACTGGATTGGTTTAGCAGAAGCAGGTTTAGCCCATAAATGGCATGAACGACCAATAGGTAGACCCAAAATTGTGAATACTCAATATCTTGAACGTTTGAAAGAATTAGTTAGCCATAGCCCTCGTGACTACGGTTATGCATTTACCTACTGGACAGCTCAATGGTTAAGCAAACATTTAGCAAAAGAATTGAGCATTACGATCAGCGATCGCCATATTAACCGCCTGTTAAAACAAATGGGGCTTTCCACCAAACCCAAAACTTTAGCTCAACGAAAAATTGATCAAAATCAGGATGCTGGGATCACGATTGGCGACTTGCAATCTAACTCAGAACCTAGTTTTCATTGGGCATTAAATTTGATGCATACCAATAACTAAAAGGATACAGGCTAGGATGAACATTTTTTACTTTATCCTTCCTACTTCATATTTCATTCTTGATTAATACTGTTTTGGAGGTCAAGAAATGCGATCAGGGTTTTCCCAGCAACAGTTAGCTCAACAACTCACCCAAACTTTAGGTGAGTCGTTGTCTAATAGTGAAATTGATACGTGCTTGGCAGGAGCAGAAATTGTCCAACCACCAGTAGCAAAGCAGTTCTGGCAATCAGCAGCAGCACCTGCTGGTATATATATGATTCTTGGGGGTAAAGTTAGACTGCTAGATAGCTCTAATAACTTAATTACTACCCTCTCAACTGGGGCATCATTTGGCGAATTGACTTTATTTCCCGAAGAGGAGTTTAGTCCTTATGTCGCCAGAGCTTCTGTGAATTTAAAACTTTGTTATCTCCCACAAGCAGCATTACACCAAGTAATACGCAGATATCCAAGCATTAGCGATCGCCTCAAAAGAAGTGCAGAACTTTGGGATTTATTGCTGTTAACTAGTCAAAGCGCTCTACTGCCTCAGAATGGATCTGTAGAAGACTTGCTCAGAACTCTATCTTTATTTGAACAGCACATCTTGGGAACTGGTTCCTTACCAGCCCAACTATTCCAAGATACTAAGCTTTGGCTATTGCGTCGCGGAGAACTACTGCATACTGATGGACGTAAGTTGACACCGGGAAATATCTATGTGTGTCCAAAGCTAGGAAGTTGTCAAGCAGAGCAACCAACAATTATTTACACTTTAAAAAATGATGATTGGCAATTAGCACTAGAGTATTGGCCGCAACTAGCAGAGTTGCTCAAATTTCAAGAACGCCAAGCAGAAAGAGTCACTGGGGAAGACTCTTCCCAATCTCCATTACCCAACCCTCAATCGTCAATCCTCAGTCACATCCCAGAACCCAAGCCAAAACAACGACAAGTCTATTTTCCCAGCCCTACAGTCAGAGCAGGTCATTGGTGGGGACGTTTAACCAAGCGGTATCCGTTTTTTGAACAACAAAGCGCCTCAGACTGCGGGGTAGCTTGTTTAGTGATGATTAGTCGCTATTGGGGTAAACGTTTAAGTATAAATCTGCTGCGGGAGCAAACTAATGTCACTCGCAGTGGCGCATCATTGCGGAGTTTAACAACAGCGGCAGAAAGTATTGGTTTTACTACCCGTCCAGTCAAAGCCAGCCTGGATAAATTGGCCCAACAAACCCTACCTGCGATCGCTCACTGGGAAGGTAAACACTATGTTGTCGTCTATGAAATCAACAACAAGCGGGTAATTGTTGGCGACCCGGCGATCGGTCAACGCACCCTTACCCCGGCCGAGTTTAAAGCCGGCTGGACTGGTTACGCCTTGCTATTGCAGCCTACAGCTTTGCTCAAAGACACCGAAGAAGCAAGCACAACATTATGGCAATTTTTTGACTTAGTAAAACCTCACTCACGAGTATTACTAGAAGTATTTATTGCTTCGGTGTTGATTCAGGTATTTGGACTAATTACCCCTTTATTTACCCAGTTGTTATTAGATCGAGTCATTGTGCAAGGCAGCACATTAACATTAAATGCTGTGGGTTTAGGGTTAATTATTTTTGGGTTATTACGCGTTGTCATTAATGGATTGCGGCAATATTTACTAGACCATACAGCTAACCGAATCAGCGTCGCCTTATTGGTAGGTTTTATTAAACATACCTTCCGCTTACCTTTGGCATTCTTTGAGTCACGTTACGTTGGTGATATTGTTTCTCGCGTCCAAGAAAATCAAAAAATTCAACGCTTTCTGACTGGAGAAGCACTGTCAATCATTTTAGATTTGATCACAGTGTTTGTGTATGTAGGATTGATGTTTTGGTACAGTTCTTCAATGGCATTGCTGAGTTTAGCCATCTTGCCACCCTATATACTACTCGCCTTTGTTGCCACACCTTTTTTGCGTCGCATTAGCCGTGAAGTTTTTAACGCCTCAGCTAATGAAAATAGTTATTTAATTCAATCTCTCACAGGTATTCGCTCGATTCGCTCAATGGCAATTGAACAAACAGTACGCTGGCATTGGGAAGAACGATTAAATCAGGTGATTAAAAAAACCTTTGGTGGGCAGATAATTGGCAATCAATTGCAGATTTTTAGTTCGGCGATTGAATCTTTAGTAACTACAGGATTATTGTGGTACGGGGCATGGTTAGTAATTCAAAATCAACTCACAATTGGGCAATTAGTAGCTTTCAATATGTTGTTAGGCAACATAATTCGTCCTTTCCAGCGGCTAGTTGTGTTGTGGAATCAATTACAGGAAGTAATTATTTCTACTGAGCGCATTAATGATGTTTTGGAAGCAGAACCAGAAGAAGATTTACAACACCAACCCCGCCAGTATTTACCCAGGTTGTACGGTAATATTCGTTTTGACAACGTTACTTTTCGCTATCACCCAGAAAGTGATATTAACGTATTACAAAACCTCAGTTTTGAAATTCTGCCTGAGCAAACTGTAGCTGTTGTAGGACGTAGTGGTTCTGGTAAAACTACCCTTTCCAAACTGATTTTAGGTTTATATCCGCCGACAGATGGCAAAGTATTAATTGATAACCAAGATGTGACAAGTATTTCCCTGCGATCGCTGCGTTCTCAAATTGGTGTTGTCGATCAAGATACCTTTTTATTTGGTGGGACAATCCGCGAAAATATCAGTATTGCTCATCCAGAGGCCACTTTAGAAGAAGTTATTGAAGCGGCGCAATTAGCAGGTGCAGATGAATTTATCAAACAATTGCCAATGGGTTATGAAACCCAAATTGGTGAAGGCGGCGGTATGTTATCTGGCGGACAGCGCCAACGACTAGCGATCGCCCGTGCTTTGCTGGGAAATCCCCGTTTATTACTCTTAGATGAAGCCACCAGCCACCTCGACTCTGAATCTGAGCGCATTATTCAGAACAATTTAAAAACAATTCTCCAAGGACGCACCAGTTTAATCATTGCTCATCGCCTTTCCACCGTGCGTCATGCTGACTTAATTTTGGTTTTAGATCGTGGCTTACTAGTCGAAAGCGGTACTCACGATCAATTAATTGCCAGAAGAGGTCATTACTTTTATCTCAACCAACAACAATTCGCTACTACAGCTTGAGGGGCTAGGGAAGAAGCAGAGGGGCAGGGAGCAGGGAGCTAGGGAGAAAGATTAGGTATACATCTTTAAATTCAAGGCATTTTCTTAACTTCCCCTTTGCACCCCGCACCCTGCCCCCTACCCTTGAAAGCTCTGCACCCCGCCCCCCGCCCCAATTCCTCTTCTGCCCAATGCCCCTACATAAACTTATGCCAAAACCATATTACAATTCATCATCTGTACTCGTTAAACCACAGCAGGACGAGGCTCGCCAAGTTGAAGACTCTAATGCCATTGTTGATTATCGAACAAAGGCAGCAACTGAAACTAAAGAATGGTATTACGGAACTGAGGAACTGCTAGATGCCTTACCAAGGATCTGGACACGCTCAATGCTGTACTTTTTGGCAGCCTTTGCAGCGATAATCTTACCTTGGGCGATGCTTTCTAAAGTTGATGAGACAGGAAGCGCCAGAGGGCGTTTAGAACCTAAAGGAGCAACGCAAACATTAGGTGCTGCGGTTCCTGGTAGCGTTGTTTCTGTGAAAGTTAAAGAAGGTTCGACTGTAAAAGCTGGACAAGTTTTGTTGGAGTTAGAGTCTGATGTGATGCGAACAGATCTGCAACAAGCGCAGACAAAACTGGAAGGATTAATTAATCGGCGATCGCAACAGGAGTTACTGAAAAACCAGTTTATGCTGATGATTAGTACTCAAGAGCAACAAAACCAATCTCAAGAATTGGAAAAAATGGCTCAAGTTAATCAAGCGCAGCAAAACCTGGATGCCAAACAAAGCTCTTATAATTTACAAAAATTGGAAAAACTCGCTTTAGTCGAGCAAGCTAGGCAAAGCATTTATTCTACTTCAATTGCTCAAAAACTAGCTAGCAGTCGTTTGAAGCGAGATTTAACAGAAGTCTCACGCTATAATCATCTTTTAGAGCAAGGTGCAATTCCCCAAATTAAAGTTGTGGAATTGGAGAAGATAGCAGAAGAAAGCCAACGCTCCCAGGAACAAGCAAAGTCTGATATCACTCAAGCTCGATTGCGTTTACAAGAAGAGGTAAGTCGCTATCAGGGGACTATGAGTCAAGCCTTTGCAGATATTCAGCAAGCAAAACTACGTCTGCAAGAACAGCAAAGCAGCTATCAAAGTATTGTGCAAGCAGGTAAACTGGCAGTATTAAAAAATCAAGAACAGCTCAAAGATCTGCAAACACAAATTACTACTCTGCAATCGGAAATAGCTCAAGCAGGTAGCCAGATTACATCCTTAAATCTCCAGCTACAACAACGAGTAGTGCGATCGCCTATTGATGGAGTAATTTTTGAGTTACCTATCCAAAAACCAGGGCCAGTAGTAGAAACAGGACAGGTGATTGCCCAAATTGCCCCAGAAAATACTCCTTTGATTCTCAAAGCTCAGATGCCTAGTCAACAAAGTGGTTTCTTGAAGGTAGGAATGCCAGTCAAAGTCAAATTTGATGCCTATCCCTTCCAAGATTATGGTGTGCTAGAAGGTCGTGTTAGTTGGATTGCACCTAACTCGAAAATTCAAAATGAAAATCAAAACCGTGTCGAAACTTATGAGTTAGATATTACCTTAGACCATCCATATATCCAAGCTGGTAACAAACATATCACTTTAACCCCCGGACAAACAGCAACCGCAGAAGTAATTGTTCGCCAGCGTCGAGTGATTGACTTTATCTTAGATCCGTTTAAGAAGTTGCAAAAAGGTGGTTTAGACCTTTAGTAATAAGTCATTAATAAGTTCTGATTCCATTTCTTTGTGAGGCTGCGCCAAATTTTCTTTCTTTGTGTCCTACCCTGCGGCAAGCCGCTTTGCGTCTACCTTCCTCATATAGTTTGACGCATCTTCATACAGAATGGGTATGAGTTGCCTATGAGGTAGGAAATATATCTTAAATACGAAGCAGGGCAAGCTATGTTCAGCTTGCCCAATTTTTTTATATAAATACAGTTAATACTAAATTGCAAGTCAAAAACTACTATTTTTGCCATTAGATTACTTCTATATTTCAGGTTCTTTAGTCAAAATTTATGAACTGTAATCGGAGTATTTTTGTCTTTATTAATGAGACACAATTACCAAGTTAATTTGGTAGTCAAAAGCCGATTTGACTTTTACATTATTACATTCATAACTTTTTTCAAATAAATAATTCTGTAAATATATGATGTGGAAAAATATTAAATAGTACAAAGCTCAGACATAAAGGAATGTCTTTTGTCTTTAAAATATACTTTTTATCTATGTTATAAAACTAAATAGTGCTAAGGTTTCAAAAGGTTAGCATATTAATCAAAACAAATATTAAAAGTATCATTAGATAGAGACAAAAAATAATGAATTAAGAGAACATGATAAAAATGTTATTTTCCTATCAGATAAATTTTCCTAAGTAATTCCCAATTAGTTTATTTTTGGAGGATTTGCATAATGTCAAACGTCTTAAACATTTCTGGTGAAGATATTATTTACCATATCAAATTGTCTTGTCAAATTCCTGGTATGTTAGAAGCGATCGCTACTAAAAAAGTTATTGTAGATGCATCTGAAGCAGCAGGAATTACAGTTGAGACAGAAGAACTGCAACAAGCAGCAGATAGTATGCGTTTAACTAACAACCTAACCAAAGCCGAAGATACTTGGTCATGGTTAGAAAAACATCATCTTTCTTTGGATGACTTTGAAGAAATAGCTAAGACAACCATTCTATCTGCAAAGTTAGCTAATCATCTATTTGCAGATAAAGTCGAACCGTTTTTTTATGCTCACCAAATCGATTATTCTGGAGCCGTAACTTATGAAGTTATCTTAGATGATGAAGACTTAGCTTTAGAACTATTCTATGCTCTACAAGAAGGCGAAATTAGTTTCCAAGAAGTTGCTCGTCAATACATTGACAATCTAGAAAGCCGCCGTGCTGGTGGTTATCAAGGAATCCGCTACCGGACTGATTTTAGACCAGAAATTGCCGCAGCAGTTTTTGCTGCTACTCCCCCACAGATTCTCAAGCCAATAATTACACCAAAAGGAGTACATATAATTGCAGTTGAGGAGATCATTAAACCACAATTAGATGAACAGCGTCGTCTGCAAATTATCGGTGATTTCTTTACAAATTGGTTACACAATCAAATTGCTACACTCGAAATTGTGGCGCAGCTGCAAAAGAATGTTAATTTACCTTCATCCCAAGATTTATTAAAACCGGCCTAATTCTTACGTGAGTTCGACGGCTTTAAAACCTTGATTTTTTCGTTCAAAACTGGTGAATTTTCTGCCCCTCTCCGCGTCACAGAGGGGTTGGGGAGAGGTTCATCGAACTCAAGTAATTCTTGCAAAGCCCCGTAGGCTAAAAGCCTGGGGCTACAAAAATCAAAAACTCCCAAACCCTTATTTCTCAGTGTCCTCTGCGTTCTCTGTGGTTTGTTTTTGCGTTGCAATTAATCACTCATTACAATTTGGCTGACGCAAATGCCAAGTAGTTGATTGCTCATAAGCATAAGCTACTTTAATTAATTGATCTTCCCCCAGCACTTTGCCAATCAGCTGCAATCCAATGGGTAGACCATGATCATCAAAACCACAAGGTACACTTATACCCGGTAAACCAGCAAGGTTTGCAGGAATCGTCATCAAATCCAGCAAATACATACTCAAAGGATCAGTATTTTTTTCACCTGCTTTAAAAGCAGTTGTAGGAACAGTAGGACACACTAAAACATCAACTGTCTTAAAAGCTCTTTCAAAGTCTTGTTTAATCAGCGTGCGGACTTTTTGGGCTTTAAGATAATAGGCATCGTAATAGCCAGCCGAAAGAGCATAAGTGCCAATCATAATCCGGCGCTTGACCTCTGCACCAAAACCAGTAGCACGGGTGCGAGTGTACATAGACAGCAGATTATCCGCATCTGGTACACGCAAGCCATATTTAACGCCATCGTAACGAGCTAAGTTCGCTGATGCTTCCGATGGAGCGATGATGTAATAGCTAGGTACGCCATAGCGGAAGTTGGGACAAGAAACTATATGAATTTCGGCTCCCAAACTTTGTAGTTGATCAATTGCTTTGGTAACAGCTTGTTCTACAACAGAGTCCAAGCCTTCACCAAATGTTTCTTTAATAATACCAATTCGCAGTTTACTTCTGGCTTTGAGGTCTGGTTTTAAACTGGCGGCGTAGTTGGGAATTTCTACTTTCAGGCTAGTAGAATCTTTGGGATCATAACCTGCGATCGCATTTAATAATATTGCAGTATCTTCTACTGAGCGTCCAAATGGGCCAATTTGATCCAAAGACGACGCAAAAGCCACCAAGCCATAGCGAGAAACCAAGCCATAAGTCGGTTTCATCCCCACTACACCACAAAAAGATGCAGGTTGTCGAATCGAACCACCAGTATCAGAACCAAGAGATACAACACATTCTTGGGCTGCCACTGCTGCTGCGGAACCCCCAGAAGAACCTCCGGGAACTCTTGATAAATCCCAAGGATTAGCTGTGATTTGGTAAGCAGAATTTTCT
>JBBSOP010000133.1:0-10526 GCA_038259655.1 Chroococcales cyanobacterium | reverse complement strand
AGCTGTTTCCCATTCGCAAGTAGACGAACAGGTAGCACTACCGCCTATTGGCTGGGGGACTATCTAAATTGCGCCTTTAATCGCAGCTTAATATGCACACAGCTAGCTGACAGAAAACACCTATCTATGAAAACATCAAAATTGATCACTCATTGGCGGGTAGTCGCCGCATCTATATGTGGTACTAGCCACATCAAAAATAAGCAGCTGTGTCAGGATGCCCACCACTGGCAGTTATTGCCTGGCAATGTGTTAGTGGCGGCTGCTGCGGATGGCGCGGGTTCTGCTAGTCAGGGAAAAGTGGGAGCAATGGTGGCTGTAGAAGCAGCAGTAGAAAGCCTCTCACTCCAACAAATCACCAGAGACTCTCTTGCTGATGATCACCTTGTCCAAACATTGTTAAATGAAGCTTTATTAGCCGCTAAAAAAGCTGTGGAAGATGAAGCCACAGCTAGTAAACAGCAGCCTCAGGATTTAGCAACTACCTTAATTATTGCGATCGCTACACCAGAAATGGCCGCAGCGGTGCAAGTAGGTGATGGTTTAGCAGTAGCCAAAGATGATCAAGGCAACTTACTAGCACTCACCTTACCTGACAACGGCGAATACATCAACGAAACGACTTTTTTGACTTCGCCAGGTGCTTTAGATACAGCCCAGATGAGATTGTGGCGTGAAACTATAGTTAATGTTGCACTCCTCACCGATGGGTTACAAATGTTGGCTTTGAACATGGTTGTTGGTGAACCTCACAAACCATTCTTTTTTCCTTTATTCGACTTTGTCAAGAATGCTGAGGATAAGACAGCTGCTAAAGAGCAATTAGTCAGATTTCTAGGTTCTGAGCGAATTACGCAACGTACTGATGATGATTTAACGCTAATTATTGCTGCCTTCAACAACACATGAGCCAGGATTTTGCAAGTTTGGTATTTTAAATAACCCCCGTTAACCGTGATTTTATCATGCAGGTACTACGTTGTCTTCCCAACCCAGAAATCATCAACCTCAGTGTCAGTCTAGGACGTGGTGGTGAAGCTTGTATTTATGCTTTGCCCTCCGATAGTGAGTTAGTCGCAAAGATTTATCACAAGCCCACCGTTGCCCACGCCTACAAGCTCCAGGCAATGCTGGCTAACCCGCCAGAAAATCCTACGGCTAGTTTGGGGCATATTTCCATTGCTTGGCCTCTCGATTTACTCCGGGCGGCAGATATTAACGATGAGTTTGCTAATGGTAGTAGCGATCGCATTATCGGCTTTCTCATGCCGCGGATTCGCGGGATGCGTCCCGTCATCGATTTCTACAACCCCAGAACTCGCCGTCAACATTGTCCCTTATTCAATTATCAATACCTACTCCGCACTGCTCGCAATTTAGCAGCCGCTTTTGCAGCTTTGCATAGTAGTGGCTATTGTATTGGTGATGTGAACGAGTCTAATATCTTGGTCAGTGACACAGCACTTGTAACCTTGGTAGACACAGACTCCTTCCAAGTACGAGACTTAGACAACACTATTGTTTACCGTTGCCCAGTAGGTAAACCAGAGTTTACCCCGCCAGAACTGCAAAACAAAATTTTTGCTCAACACGATCGCGAAATTGCTCACGACTTGTTTGGCTTAGGGGTACTAATCTTTCAACTGCTGATGGAAGGTACACACCCATTTTCGGGAATATTTCAAGGTATTCCTGAGCCACCACCTTACGAAGCCCGAATTGCAGCGGGACATTTCACTTACAGTCGCAAGCGGCAAGTTCCTTACTTACCTACCCCCATTGCCCCAGCTTGGGAAATTTTGCATCCTAAGTTGCAACAGTTGTTTTTGCTTTGTTTTGAAGATGGACACAGCGACACCCAGCTGCGTCCTAGCGCCCAAAATTGGCTGTCGGCATTAGCAGAAGCAGAAGATAGTCTAATCACTTGCACCACCAATCCTCAACATCGTTATAACAACCACCTACACACTTGTCCTTGGTGTGAGCGTACCGTCCGATTAGGTGGACGCGATCCGTTCCCATCGCCTCAAGCGATCGCCAATAGAGAGCATTTGCGGCCGCGCAGAGTCCCAAAAAGACGCTATGTTCCACAGCCTGCGCGTCTACCACAACCAGTCATGCCCTTGCACCACTGGAATAATTGGCAAAGAGGAAATACCACTAACTATGCTGCTTCCAAACGTCCTCACAGAGCGAAGGTTTACCCGGCGATTTGTTGCTTGCTAGGTTTTGGGTTATTGGGCTATTTGGACGTAATGGTTAAATTTACTCGTCCATTTGTTTCTCAAAATACTTACACGCAGCAAACCTTGATCGCTCGTCCCAAGGTTAAAACTCCTACTCTCAACTTCGCTGATTATTATAAGCAGGGACATGCTGCTTATCAGATCAAAGATTATGACCAAGCAGTAGAAAATTTTAGCCAAGCCATCAAACAGGAGCCGAAAAATTCCAAAGCTTATGTAAATCGCGGTAATGCCCGCTACAACCTCAAAGATTATGAAGGTGCGCTTGCAGACTATAATCAAGCCCTGCAAATTAATCCTCAAGAAGTCAAAGCGTTTGTGAATCGTGGTAATTCTCGATACATGCTGGCTGAATATAGCAACGATCCTGATCGAGAATACAAACAAGCGATCGCTGACTTTAATAATGCTCTACGCTTGAACAACCAAGAAGCAGAAGCTTATATCAGAAGAGGTGTGGTGCGATCGCAAATGGCTAAATACAGCAGCGAATCTTTGCAAGATTACAAACTAGCAGTTGCTGATTTTACTCAAGCGCTTGACCTCAATTCAGCCAAAGTCGAAGCTTATTTTCAGCGTGGCTCTGTACGCTATCAAATGGCTCAATATAGCAGCGATTACGCTCAAGAATATCAAAGGGCAATCAATGACTTTGACCAAGCATTACTGCTCAATGATAAATTGGCTAAAGTTTATCTCAAACGTGGAATGCTTCGCTATGAACTTTCACAATATGGTGGTAGTGAATCAGACCAAAATAATCGCAAAGCCATCGAAGATTTACAGTTAGCTGCCAAGCTTTCTTTAGAACAAGAGGATACAGAAAATTACCAACAAGCACTTAGTAGTATGTGTGTAATGGTAGAAACCAGATGTAGTGCTTTATTCCCAAACTCTAATATGTGGAACAGTACAGGAACTAATTGATTGCAACCTAGTAAACTTTGCCACTAGTTTATTACTAGTAGTTAGTTGCTTTAAATAGCAGAAAAGCATTCCTGAATAGGGTTAGCACCAGCTAGCCCTATTTATTTTTTAGGTAACATTTTGATTGATTTAAATTAGGCAATTTGATATTTAGAGATATTCATAAATCTTTCACACATCCCAGATTTTTATTTACCTGTACTTTATAAAACTGCTCGAAATTTCCGTTAGATTATGTACGAAGAAAACTACATTAAAAACTTAGTTTTCGCTCATCCATGTGCATCCTCTTCATCCCGATTGAATTAAAGTAATAATTTCCCTGCAAATCTCCGAGGTAATTGCATGAAAGCGGCGATTTTGGCTGGAGGTCTTGGTACACGCCTCAGTGAAGAAACTAGTATCAGACCAAAGCCGATGGTTGAAATTGGCGGTAAGCCAGTTTTATGGCACATAATGAAAATTTATTCTGCCCACGGCATTAATGACTTCATTATCTGTTGCGGTTACAAAGGTTACATCATAAAAGAGTACTTTGCTAACTACTTTTTACACATGTCAGATGTCACATTTGATATGCGATTTAACCAAATGAATGTGCATTCTGGATATGCCGAACCCTGGCGTGTCACCTTAGTAAATACAGGTGATAACACGATGACAGGCGGACGTTTAAAGCATGTCTGGGAGCATGTTGGTAATGACACCTTTTGCTTTACTTATGGTGATGGTGTCAGTGATGTTAATATCACAGAGTTAATTAGTTTCCATAAAGAACAAAAGTCTTTAGCAACCCTGACAGCAGTTCAACCAGCAGGAAGATTTGGTGCGATTTCTTTAGGACAAGAACAAACAAAAATCCACAGCTTTCGAGAAAAACCTGAAGGTGATGGTGCTTGGATTAATGGTGGTTATTTTGTATTGGAACCCGAAGTAATCAACTTAATTGCTGATGCCTCCACAGTTTGGGAGAAAGAACCATTAGAAAAGCTAGCTGATATGGAACAGCTATCGGCGTTCAAACATCAAGGCTTTTGGCAACCGATGGATACTTTACGAGATAAAAACTATCTAGAAAATCTCTGGAAAAGCGATCGCGCCCCTTGGAAAGTATGGTAGAAAGAAAGTTATGAATTAAATATAATTCTTAATTTTTAACTTTGGAAAAGCGATCGCGCCCCTTGGAAAGTATGGTAGAAAGAAAGTTATGAATTAAATATAATTCTTAATTTTTAACTTTTTTGTAATTTCAAGTGTAGTAATACCAATGTTTGATTTTGCTATTGTCGGTGGGGGAATCGTCGGACTATCTACAGCGCTAGCTTTGGGTAAACGCTATCCTCATGCACGCATTTTAGTATTAGAAAAAGAAAGCCAGTGGGCATTTCACCAAACCGGCAACAATAGCGGAGTAATTCACTCTGGTATTTACTACAAACCAGGGAGTTTTAAAGCTAAATTCTGCCGTGATGGTAGTCGCTCAATGGTAGAATTTTGCCAAGAACATGGTATTGACCATGATATTTGCGGCAAAGTAATTGTGGCAACTGAAGAACAAGAATTACCACGTCTAGAAAACCTTTATAAACGCGGTTTAGAGAATGGTATCAAGGTTCAAAAAATCAGCCCAGAAGCAGTTAAAGAAATTGAACCTCATGTGAAGTGTGTCGGTGGGATTAGGGTATTTTCAACTGGTATTGTTAATTACAAGCAAGTTTGTCTCAAATACGCTGAATTAATTCAACAACAAGGGGGAGAATTACACCTGAATACAAAGGTGCTAAAAATTTCTCCTAGTGGTAAAAATCACGTACTAGAAACCAACAACGGCAATTTTGAAACCCACTTTGTGATCAATTGTGCCGGATTGCATAGCGATCGCATTGCTAAATTAGGTAGGGTAGAACCCCAGGCTAAAATCGTCCCCTTCCGAGGAGAATACTACGAACTTACCCCAGAAAAACGCTATTTAGTCAAAACTCTCATTTATCCGGTTCCCAACCCAGATTTTCCCTTTTTGGGTGTCCACTTTACCCGGATGATTGACAATAGCGTTCATGCAGGGCCAAACGCGGTTCTTAGCTTCAAACGCGAAGGTTACAAAAAAACCGACTTTAACTTAGGAGATTTTGCCGAAGTCATCACCTACCCAGGTTTTTGGAAACTAGCTGCAAAACACGCTGACGAGGGTATTCAAGAAATCATTCGTTCTTTTAGTAAAGCAGCTTTCACTAGAAGCTTGCAAAAACTAATTCCAGAAGTTCAAGCTAAAGATTTAGTACCCACCCATGCGGGAGTCCGCGCTCAAGCTTTAAAGAATGATGGCTCTTTGGTAGACGACTTTTTGATTGTTCCCGGTCAAAATTCTATCCATGTTTGCAATGCTCCTTCTCCAGCTGCTACCTCTTCTTTAGAAATTGGCACAGCAATTGTTGCTCAAATTCCTCACCAGTCACATCTTGAGACTGTAGTAATTACAGCAAGGGACAGGGGATAGGGGACAGTCATACCACAGGCTAACGCTCCATTCTAGATTTGCGGTGCGTTAGGACTAATTGGACTGACACGACTAAAATGATGCAAAAAAATGTAGGTTGGGTTGACGTAAGGAAACCCAACACTTTTATCCACGTTGGGTTGCGCTGTGCTTAAACGCCACTTGCTACAACGCGGGAAATCCGCGCAACGCAATGGCTCCCCAACCTACGCCTAGTCTATATAGCATTACTGCTGGAAATAAATACTATGAATAGCGTCGCAGGCAAATGGAATCATGATTTATTAATGATTTCTGCCAAATTGGCACGCCTAAAAGAAGTCTTTGTAACTACACTATTAGGATATCTACCAACAATTGCTTTAGGAGTCCACTTAAGAAAACTCTTTTATCCACAAATTTTTGCTCAGTTCGGCAAATTTGTTTGCATTGAAAACAATGTCAAACTTTACGGTACTGCTGGTATCGAAATTGGAGATAGAGTCAAAATTTGTAGTGGTGTGCGACTGAATACACTTGGTGAAGCCAACAATCGGATTTCTCTCGGTTCTGGAGTAACTTTAGAACGTGGTGTTGATTTAGGCACACTCCAAAATTCTTGTATTGAAATTGGTGAAGCTACATACATCGGTTTATATACCTGTATTACTGGTTACGGTAACATCAAAGTCGGCAAGAATTGTCTGATAGCAGCCCATTCTGGCATATATGGTAACGGTCACATTTTTGCAGATCCGTTGCAGACAATTGCTGACCAAGGAGTTACTAGAAAAGGGATTGTCATCGAAGATGATTGTTGGCTGGGTCATGGAGTCACAGTCATAGATGGTGTCACTATTGGTCGCGGTAGTGTCATTGGCGCTGGAGCAGTTGTCAATAGAAATATTCCTCCTTACTCCATAGCAGTTGGTGTGCCTGCTAAGGTAATTGGTCAACGAAATCAGTAAACACTTCGACAAGCTACTTCGACTGCGCCCTTCGGCTACGCTCAGTACAAGTCAGTGCATGGCAGTTATCAAGTATCTTTTGACTGATAACTGATAACTGATAACTGAATTAATTAATCGCTACAGAATAAAGTCACAAGCATGAAAATTTTAGTCACTGGCACAGAAGGCTATTTAGGTTCGTTATTACCTCCTCTATTAATCGCACGGGGACACGAAGTTATCGGCGTGGATACTGGTTTCTATAAAGTTGGTTGGCTGTACAACGGTACTGAGGTTACAGCTAAAACTCTCAACAAAGATATCCGCCACATTGCTCCTGAAGAGTTGGCTGGTGTAGAAGCAGTAGTCCACATGGCGGAACTCTCCAACGACCCCACTGGACAATTAGCACCTAATATCACCTACGAAATTAATCATCTAGGTTCAGTGCGTCTAGCAAACCTAGCTAAAACAATGGGTGTGCGGCGCTTTATATATATGTCTTCGTGCAGTGTCTACGGTGTTGCAACTGAAGGTGATGTCACAGAAGCATCCCCGATTAATCCCCAAACGGCTTACGCAGACTGTAAAACTCTAGTAGAACGAGATGTCAAACTCCTCGCTGATGATGACTTCTCTCCTACCTTTATGCGGAATGCTACTGCCTTTGGTGCTTCCCCCAGGATGCGGTTTGATATTGTTTTAAACAACTTGGCAGGTTTGGCATGGACTACTAAAGAAATCGCAATGATTAGTGATGGTACACCTTGGCGGCCATTAGTCCATGCACTAGATATTTGTAAAGCAATCGTCTGTGCGATTGAAGCTCCCCGTGACATCGTACACAACCAAATCTTCAATGTGGGAGATACGACGAACAACTATCGCGTGAAAGAAATTGCCGAAATTATTGCTAATAGTTTCCCTGGTTGTAAATTGTCTTTTGGTGATAACGGTGCAGACAACCGCAGCTATCGAGTATCGTTTGAAAAAATTAACACCATCTTACCTGGATTCAAGTGTGATTGGAATGCTCAACTTGGAGCCCAGCAGCTATTTGAGTTATTCAATCAAATTGATATGACTGAGGATACTTTCTTATTTAGAGGTTTCACGCGGTTAAAACAGCTAGAATATCTAATTCGGACTGAGCAAATTGACCAGGATTTTTTCTGGAATAAAAAGTAGTTCAATTATCTGATTAGCAGCCCCCAATTTCTTTCATCTTCCTTCCGAGTCAAAAAAATTTGGCTCGGAAGAAGTATCTCATAGAAGGAAACACTTCGGCAAGCTACTTCGGCTACGCGGCAGTTGAATCTCGACTTCGCTCGATTGCCGCGTAGTCGAAACTCAGTACAAGTCAGTGCATCGGAGGGAACAGATAAACAAGGTGTGTAATTAATTCTGTTTAGTTACTTAAAAGCTGTTGGTTTAAAAATGAACAAATTGTTGACCATTGCCATCCCTACTTATAATCGTGCTGAGTTGCTTGATAAACAGTTGGCATGGCTGGCTCAAGCTATTAAAGGTTTTGAATTTGATTGTGAAATTTTAGTTTCTGATAATTGTTCTACCGATCATACTCAAGAGGTAATCAGCAAGTGGCAAAAATGTCTGAACAATATCACCTTTAAAGTCAATAAAAATCCGGAAAATTTAGGCGTAATGAGAAATATTATGTACTGCCTAAATTCCGCAACTACAAAATATGTTTGGACAATTGGTGATGATGACCCCATTCAAGATAGAGCCGTTGCTTATGTGATTAATAAACTCAAAGAAAACGAAGATTTATCATTATTGTTTCTCAATTTTTCTGGGAGAAATAAAATTACTAATGAACCAGTACATCCACCAACAATAATCGAGAATCGCTGGTTTGATGCTGATATTGAAGATGCTTCTAGCGATGGTAAAACTATATTTGAACACTGTTTTGCTAAAAGTGTCGGTGCTGTCATTTTTCTGACTGCTACTGTTTACCGTACTGATTTAGTAAAACGCGCTCTACAATTGTGGCCAGACGCTGCAAGTAATTGGATATCCTTAGCATATTTAGCTGGCTATTGTGCTGCTAATGGTAATGTAATTGTTACCAAAGAGACTTATTTAGAATGTATTGTCGGTGTGAGTTATTGGCAAAAAGAGCCAAAATCTGCACTTTTAATGCAATACAAACATATCCCTGAAGTTATTTTGAAACTTGAAGAAGCCGGATATTCTAAGCAGTTTTGTAGGCAGATGCTTTTACACAACTCTAGAGAAGTTAGTATAAAAGTCTTCTTAGGTGCTTTGAGAAGATGGCCTGTTTCTGCCATCAAAACCTTGGTTCCTTTTTTAGCTTTAGTTAGTATTTCGGCTTTTGATATTGTGGCTTTTAAAGAGTTTCAAATTTTTGACAATAGTGAACCGTCTTCTCAAGAATTGCAGACTAATTATTATAGGCGATCGCCTCATACTAAATCGATAATTAAAATAAGGTAGCCATGCCATGCTAAAAACTATTACGGGCAAACTATCGGCACTCAATTCTGAGTTAGTTTATAGAAAAAAACTTTGGCATCATGCCAAAAAATTACCTGCACTGGAATCAGGCGATCGCTTGATTTTAGATAATCTCAAAAAAACAGGCGTTCATATTACAACACTAGCAGATTTAGGCTTAAATTCTACTCCAGAATTACTTCAATCTGCATCAAAGCAATTGTCTACCATGACCAAGGTAAATCATGAAAAATCTGATAAAAAGTTGCCACAAATTTATAAAGTTACAGATTTACCAGAATTTTCTAACTGGGGAAACGAACCAAGGTTATTGAATATCATCGAAAAATATATCGGTCTTCCAGTTATTTTTCACGGCGTACATTTACGCAAAGATTTCCCCAATGAGCAGCAGTTTGGCACATTGCTATGGCATAAAGATTCCGAAGATCGGCGGATGATTAAAATTATCATCTATTTGACAGATGTAGACAAAAAACATGGGCCTTTTGAATATGTGCCAATATCTTTAACTTCCCTATGGAGTTTGAATTATTATCGAATTTACTATAAACTTTGGCAGGCAGGTTACGTTGGAATTACAGATCAGGAATTAAAAGCAATTATTCCCGAATCTGCTTGGAAATCTTGTCCAGGTGAAGCAGGTACAGTAATTATAGTAGACCCTAAAATTGCTTTGCATCATGGGACTATCCGCACAGAAGAAAGAGCAACTTTATTTTTTGCCTATACTGCCAATCCACCGAAAAAGCCAGATTTATGTAATCAATATTGGGATAATACATATCCCAGACCAGAGTTAGAAACCTTATCAAACTCATTGCAAAATCCCGCATAAATAATTTTATTTATGTAGTTAACATTCATCCTAATTTAATCATGATTTTTACCACCACAGAACTCCAAGACGCATTCATCATTGATTTAGAAGAAAAGCCAGATCACCGTGGCTTTTTTGCTCGTGCTTTCTGCGCTCAAGAATTTGAGGCACACGGCTTAAAGCCAATAGTTGCCCAATGTAACTTGTCTTTTAACTACAAAAAAGGTACGTTGCGGGGAATGCACTATCAACTTACCCCAGCCGCCGAAACAAAATTGATTCGCTGTACTAAAGGCGCTATCTATGACGTAATTATTGATATGCGTCCAGAATCGCCGACTTTTTTATCACACATCGGCGTAGAACTAAGCGCAGATAATCGCCGCGCTTTATATGTTCCAGAAATGTTCGCGCATGGCTATCAAGCCCTCACAGATGAAACTGAAGTTGTCTATCAAGTAGGTGAATTTTACACACCAGGATATGAACGAGGCTTACGCTATGACGACCCATTTTTTAACATTGAATGGCCTATAGAAGTAACGGTTATTTCCGATAAAGATTTAAATTGGCCTTTGTTAGAAATGATGCCTGTTGGTAGT